>CAJQKX010000745.1 GCA_905479025.1 uncultured Paraglaciecola sp. | reverse complement strand
AACGATACCAAGGCTCGACTGGGACTAGTTCTATATAATCCTCAATCTGTTTATTAAACAGTGAAAACAGTTCTTAAATAAAAATGGTGCAGTGACTACCGTTGGGCCCGCATCAAAAATAAAGCCTTCTTTATTGAATTGTTGAGCACGCCCTCCAAGTTTTTCACGTTGATCAATAATCACAACCTCATACCCTTTAGCTCTTAAGCGAAGTGCAGAAGCTATTCCACCAAATCCAGCACCGATAACAACGGCTTTATGCATTTAAGCCTACCTTAGTTTTTTCTAACAAGTTATTAGTAGCCGTTATAACAGATTCAGCACAATTTGAGGGAAGCACGCTAAGCTCTTTCTGACAACGATTCAATAAATAATTGACACGATTTCGAGAAATAGTTAAGGACTCTTCTAAGGAGTAACGGGATACCAATAAATTCACTAGATTTAGCTGTTCTTTTTGTAGGTCTTGTTGCCAATCATCTAGATCGTCAAGTATCTGATAAGCAATTGAAAACTTGTTAAGTGCATTATTGACTGTTTTGACCTGATCATCGAAGCCTGCAGCGATAAGTGGCAGTGATAATGTAAGTTGAATTAACGGACCTGATTTCATAGCCGCTATATCTTCGTACTCGTGTTCAGTTATGGTTACTTCTGCATTAAGATCTCTGGACTGACCTTTAACAGTTCGCGACACAGCATCTTGAGTCTGAATTAATAGGGAAGGCAATGAACTACAATTGTCTACATCAGCTAATGAACCAAATGCTGCAGAAATCATCACATCACCAGCACACACTGCGTGGGATGTTCCAAATTTATTCCATACTGATTGTCGTCCTCGACGTGTGCTATCAGCATCTTGTAAGTCGTCATGAACGAGCGAGGCATTATGAAGTAACTCTATAGTGCAGGCCAAAGCTAGGATCGTGTTTGTTGGTAGCTGAAGTGCTAAACCGGCTTCGATACATAATTTTGCACGAGTTCTACTTCCACCACTTGCTAAATGAAAGCATGAAGGTTCATTGTCTTTTAATCGAAAAAGCATGAGTTCTTCACATTGCTGTAGTAATAAGGAGGACTGAGGTTGCATATTTACTTCGGTTTGAATCATAAACACTACTCGTATATGTAAATGAGCTTGCAACCCCTTAACGAGATTGCAAACCCAAAGGTACAATAATTATTATAGGTAATTATTCGAGTTTATTTTTCTGTTACCGCTTGGCTTTCACTGGTTGCAGCATACCAAATCAGTAGACCAAATGCGATTTTGTTAACCAAGTCAGCTAAGTTGTATACGATGTTTAGCGTTTCCTGATCGGCAGTGCCTGTCATATAGCCAAGAACATAACCAATTGGATAAATTGCCCAACCTACGGTTACAATCCAACGCATCGCTTTGTATGCATACTTTACTGCTTCGCTTGCGGTTGCTTCGGCTGCTTTACCCGCTTCTCCAAGGAATATTTCGTATAGGATGTAGAACCAACCTGCCATACCAATGACAAATCCTAACGTGACGCCCATGTAACCAGCTTCAGCCATATAACCAGGTACCAGCATTACCAGCGTACCTATTAATAGGCGCCAGAAAATTCCTGCAGACGAAACACCGATAGCACGTAAAATGAGGAAAAATTCAATCATTAATAACGGAACTGTTAATAACCAATCTATGTATCGATAAACTGTGGGTGTTGATTGCGTAGCAACCCACACATCACGCATGTAGAAATAATGCACTGCGGCAATGAAAGTCACTAGCGCTGATACAACCAGCGATGTCTTCCATTTTGCTGTTACTCCCTGCGTTTCCCAAAGGAAAAAGACTGTGGACGCCATTAGCGCCATAGATATTAACCAGAACGAAATCCCTACAAAATCGTCGGATGCAAGATTTGCAGCGGCGTGTGCAAAGGTAGGAAGCAAAAATAAAAACATTAAAGTGAGAATCGTTTTCACTTTAAAGCTAGCAAAACTTAACGAGAAGCCTTTCCCTTTATTAAAGATGTTATTAGTAATCATGTAATTTCTCTTTTTGTGGATTAAAAAATGATTTATCTACTTAATTTTAATATTAGTAGCAAATTCATTATGCCTACTATTACAAAAGTTTTCATATTATTTTTACAAATATTTTACATTTTTGGTTTTTTACTCTATGACCATTAGCAATTTTTTATGTGTTGATGTTTATATTATGAGGCCAAGGAACAAATAATCAGTGTTAATTGCTTAGATAAATCCAACGTTAAAAATTAATTTTAAAATGACTTTTTTGGAGATTAAAATGTGTTAAATGTTGATGCTTAGTTGCTTTGTATAACCGTGGAATAGTATTTGTTGACTTGTAATAAAGTTGTAGAAAAAAGTCAGCATTAAATAATGTGCATACATAAACATAACAATAAACAGTTAAGGCTAGCCTAGTTGATAGAACTAGACGAAAACCTTTTTTTAATAAAAATTAAACTACCAATCTTTTTTATCACTTACCCGGATATAAATAACGACAACCAACAGCAAAATTCCAACCGGCACAAGTGCACCTAAAGGGGAATCAGATAACGCTAATTGGCCCGCAATGTAGACAATAAGTGCAATACCCGCAAACAGGCACAGTGTAGTGAATAATTTCGTTGGTTTATTCATAAATTATATTCCTCAACTTAAATTTTATTTAGAACTAATAAGTTCAACAACATATTATGGCTCGATGCTATTTGCAATCAGCTATCACAAATTATAGTGAATGATGTCTGATGAAATTAGCAGGGTTCCATGAGAAACCTCTCTATTAACTTTATTGTTTTATTGGTTATATTAACTTTATTGTTTTATTGGTTATATTAACTTTATTGTTTTATTGGTTATGATTTTTGCTTTTAGTGTTGAGTATATTACTAACATGCCAATTATTACTGCTTCCAATATCTGCAAGATGAAAACCTGCCACTTGTTCAAATTCTCTTTGTTGTTAGTAACTTTGATACAACCGCTTGAAATAATATGACACGCTATTCAGAGGACGTTAATTTCAACATGCGTTTCTAATATTTTTAACAAATGTATGGTTGTTTAATGTTGATAAAAGATTGTTGTTCGTAAATGAAATGTTTAACAAATATTATGCAGAAACGCTGGACTAAATTTGTCGTATCCGCGGATTGTATTGAAAATGTTACCTCCGTTTTTAATACTTTAATACTGCACAATATTTTGGATGAACTGAGTTAGGTAATATTAAAGGAGCAGCCTTCACTTTATTTTCGCTCATAGGCGGATTAAAGGCAGACTGTTGAAGCATGTTTATTTCACGAGGTGACATGCCAAGCTCAAAACCTGAGCATTCATTTTCACCCAGTGAACGAGGATCTCTACCTGTCAAATTACCGAACACCACCAATGCTTGAAGGTAGTATCCATAGGTACTGGCATGATAATAATCCCAAGACCACAGACTGATTTTTCCAAATTCGATACCATCGTACGGATTCGTGTCGGCAATGCCTAATACCATTGCACGAGTCCACGCTTCACCCACACCATTAAAGGATTTAACTGCGGGAGTTGCCGCTGCCGCTTTGTCGTATCCAGCACGCACGTCTAATGCCATTTTTTCTATAGGTGTGCCTGACCAACGGCGGTCAGCCTGATAAATCAAATCTGCACGGGACCAGATTGCGGTAAGAAACACTTCCACCTTCGGATTCAGCTGCTGTAAGAATGTTGACATCTTTATTGTGGTCTCAACAAGTAGTCCCGCATCACCCGGTTTGTTGCTATCCAAGGTACTAAAGCCATGCATCACAACCTAGTCCCATGGTTGTGTGCCAATTTCGGCCAGCTTGTTTTCTAAGTGGAAGTCGAATGCATTGCCGCTTCTCGTTTCTAGAAAAACATCATATTCAAGACCCGCTTGTTCAGTGAAAGAGTTAAATAGCGCAGGTACTCCTCCAATACCATCGTTGTTTAGATCAGTTACCGAGTCTGAGCGAGAGTATTTGGTGGCAGAGCCATAGCCATATGTAAAACTATTCCCAATAAATAAAACACTCGTTTGTGCGCTTACAAAACATGATTAAGCATAAAAATAAGTGCGGCAAGATGAGTCATGAATGGTTTCATTGTCAGGTATCTGGATTTTTTATTGATTGAGAATAACGAGTAAACACTATTAATACAATGTGACCATTTGTATCCTTGTATTTATATATGAAATAAAAAAGTTCAAGTCGTGAAATAAACTCGGGAGGATCACTCTCGCTAACTTATATATAATAATATTATAAAAATTTTGCTCCCTTTTAAAAAAGAAAAACTAGGTTGCAATGCCATTGAAAAACATATGAAAAAAGTCTACTGAGTCACCCACAACATTGTCTTCACTAATCGTATCACCCAGGTCAGGTATCGACTCAACAGCACCTACAATAATATTTTCTGCTACCAGTACATCAACGTGTTTAATGCTTTTATCATCAATACCCATTTGGATGATGTTGCCAAATAAGTCTCTTATTTTGCTGGTGGTAATTTCCATTTCTTGTTTTTTATCGATACCCAAAGACCACATTGTTGCATATCGAATTAAAGGGCCTTGTTTGCCTACCTGAATACTGAATAATTTCTGTGCAGCATAGGCTAATTTTTCTAATCCATTGTTATCTATTGCTAGTGCGTCTTCTAATACTTCGCTTTCAATACTAACAGTGCGCTCAAAACATTTGATGAGCAGATCATCTTTATTTTTTATGTGATAGTAAAACGCACCTTTTGTAACGCCTAATGAATGAGCTAATTCATCTAGGGATGTCCCCTTAAATCCTTTTTGGTTAAAAAATATTGAGCCGACTCTGTAAAAGGCTTCCTGCTTAATTTTGTTTTGTTGAATTCTATCAAACCCGGCAGGAGCCAGTTGTTTCTTAGCATGCTTGGTTACAGCAAAACTTAATGCTGTCTCATGATTATTTAAACCATATTTAACAATAGATAACCATTGCTGGTAAGTTGCCTCTCGGCTGTCATTTTTAACTGAGTGCAGCCAGACGGGCAGCCAAAAAATAGCACCCCATAGTGCACTGGATGTCGTAGCAGGGTGCACGTTTTGAATGCTGCCATCATTTTTACCTAATTCAATTAACGCCATCACTTGTATGACAAATGTGCGTATCAAACCAGAGATTTCTTTTTTATGTTGGGTTGATAAAGAGGATATTTCAGTAAAGCCTGCCAGATGGCCGCGAGTACCATTCATAATTCCATTTAAACAATCAAAATTTAAGCGTAATAAGCATTCAATTTTGCCCATGGCTGAACCCTCAGTATTGTTTGCACGGGTTATCATGGCTTGTAATTCAGTACATGTGTTTAAGTAACATTGATGAACTAATTCTTCTTTATTTTTTGCATAGTAATACAGACTTGTTTTAGTCAAATTGAGTTTTTCAGCAATCTGGATTAACGTTGTGCCACGAGTACCATAAACATTAAATAGCTCTGAAGCAGCAGAAAGTATGGTTTTGTACTTTTGATCATGCTGATTTTTTTTACTAAAAGGCGAGTTTATTTTATTGTTTTTCAAAGTGGGCATTCTGTCGTTTAATCCTAGTCAATAATTATACTCAAAGTTCAATTTTAAGTGTATGTTATCTTTTTTGAATGCACAACGGCGGGTTACATTCAAAGACTGCTTACCGATTTGAATACTCATTTTAAGGTGCCAAGTAAGATTTGGCTAGTTGAGCAACAACTACCCCGTTTAGGCTCGGGTAAAATCGACAAACGAGGGTTAAAAACCCATTATCAAAAATTGGTGTAAAGTATTATGACAACCAGGCTGAGACAGTAATTTTTCTATGATAATAACAATGAAAGCACAAAACTTAACTAATTATGTTGGCAAAAAAACGGGCGTGTCACGATGGTTTACTATCACCCAAGAGCAAATTGATAGCTTTGCTGATGCGACCCACGATCATCAGTTTATTCACATCGATCCTGTTAAGGCAAAACAGACGCCTTTCGGCAGCACTATAGCCCATGGTTTTTTATCCCTATCTTTGTTGTCGGCCATTGCCTACGACGCAGGCATTAATCTAGAGAACACCCTGATGGGATTGAATTATGGTTTTGACAAAATTCGGTTTTTACACCCTGTAAACGTAAATAGTAAAATTCGCGGACATATGGTGTTGGCCAATGTGCTGGAAAAAAGACCTGGGCAATTTCTACTGACCTGGGATGTCACAATTGAAATCGACGCAGTAGATAAACCTGCATTAACCGCACAATGGTTAACTATGACCATCATTAATTCGTAAACTTAACAAACACAATTTATTATTTGAGATCCTTATGACAATTAGATACGACAATCAGGTAGCAATAGTGACCGGCGCAGCTGCAGGTTTAGGCCGCTCTCACGCACTGGCTTTAGCAGCAAGAGGAGCAAAGGTTGTAGTCAATGATTTGGCTGCAGCAGATGGTTCACTGTCAGAGGGCTCTTTAGCCGTTGTAGCAGAAATTCAGAAAGCTGGCGGTGAAGCGATAGCTAATGGTGCTAATGTGGCGAATATGCAACAAGTGCACAGTATGGTTGAGCAGGTTATGGAGAAATGGGGCCGCATCGATATTTTAGTGAATAATGCCGGGATACTAAGAGATAAATCCTTCGCCAATATGCCCATCGAAGATTTTAAGCTGGTTGTTGATGTACATCTCATGGGATCAGCTAATTGCACTAAAGCAGTGTGGGGCATTATGAAGCAACAAAATTACGGCCGTATCGTTATGACCACTTCATCTTCAGGATTATACGGTAATTTTGGTCAGGCAAATTACGGTGCTGCCAAAATGGCGGTTGTGGGCTTAATGAATACCCTGTGTATAGAAGGTCAAAAAAACAATATTCATGTCAATAGTTTATCACCTACCGCTCGCACAGCCATGACAGAAGAGCTCATTAAAGACAAACGTGTGCTAGAACTTATGACAGTAGAGTCTGTTACAACTGGTTT
>CAJQKX010000744.1 GCA_905479025.1 uncultured Paraglaciecola sp. | reverse complement strand
TCCTTGAGCAGTGGCACCTATAGGCATATATGCCGTTCCATTAGCGTTGTATGCTGCAGCTAGGTCAATATGTAACCAACCCTTACCTTGTTCGTTAACAAACCTTGATAAGAATCCTGCTGCGTTAGATGCACCGCCACCGCCGCCGCCTTTTTGTGATTTGCTATTTGCAGTGTCAGCAAAGGCGGAGGGGCACTTATTTTGATGCCATTTTTCTAATGGCAAACACCATGAAGGCTCAAATTCTTGAGCCGAGTAACCTAAAACTCTTTGTTGCAATGCTTTATCCAACGCAAAAAAAGCATTGTACTCTTCCCCTAAAGCCACCATTGCCGCTCCTGTAAGCGTAGCCGCATCTATAATCAGTTTAGAGCCTGTTTCGGTGGCTGCCATTAAGCCATCTGCTAATACTAATCGACCCTCTGCATCAGTATTGACTATCTCTACAGTTGTACCATTTTTGTAGGTGATCACATCACCTAATTTGTAAGCGTGACCGCTAATGAGGTTTTCTGCACAACATAAAAATAACTTAACTCTTTTGTTCAAACCTCGCAAAATAGCCAAGCCAAGTGCACCAGTGACGGTTGCTGCACCACCCATATCACATTTCATACTCAGCATGCCTTCACTGCTTTTAATGCTATATCCACCGCTATCAAATGTAATGCCTTTGCCTACTAGGGAAGCTGAAATAGGGGCATTGATATCCCCCGTTGGGTTATAATCGATTTCAATCAGCACTGGGGGACGGGTGCTTCCACGACCCACATGGTAAATGCCCATCCAGCCTTGATTTTTAAGTGCTTCGCCGACCCATCTTTTGCTGCTTATATGTTTTTTGTCTATCGACTTAAGCCAATCTTCACATTTATTAGCAAGCATTTCTGGTGATAAATCTTCTGGAGTCGCATTGGTGATATTGCGTGTAAAGATCATAGCTTGATAGCGGTGCGACAATTCATGTGCATTGTCATCATCACACCACTTGATATGGTGCTGTTTATTCGTGGTGGTAAAGCTTTGAGCCAAAGCCCACTGCTGCTCAATCTTCCAGCTGCCAATCAACTCAACCTGGATAACACCTAAGCTATCAAGACTGCGCGCCGCTTTTTTGATATGACGTAAATTGTTTTCTGAATCCACTAAGTGAATTTGTGCGGTTTGGCCATTAACAGACAAAACCGTTCCAGCTGAATAATAATTGGCTGGGGCTTGGTTGGTAATAGAAACAGATAAACGAGACATAACTTCTCCATTTAGTGAAAAATAGTTAGGATAGCACGACGTTTATAGCCGAACATCATTTTAAGTAGCGACTATGCAGTTCTCCTCTACTCTTATTCAAGGCACATTGATAAAACGATATAAGCGTTTTTTAGCTGATGTGCAATTAACCGATGGCTCCATTGTCATCGCACATTGCCCCAACACAGGCGCTATGACTGGCTGTGCAGAGCCCGGATGGCAAGTCTGGCTATCACCTAGTAACAATCCAAAACGTAAGTTGTTATATACATGGGAAGTGGTACTCACTAATCAACTTCATTGGATTGGGGTAAATACTCACAAAGCCAATGCATTAGTAAAAGAAGCGATACAAGATAAAAAGATATCTGAATTAATCGGCTATCAAAACCTGAAGGCTGAAGTAAAGTTTGGCGAAGAAAATAGCCGAATTGACTTTTTACTCACAGCTCCAGAAAAAGCAGACTGTTATGTTGAGGTTAAGTCGGTGAGTCTTTTAGATAATAATCTGGGGTACTTTCCTGATGCAAAATCCCTTCGTGGGCAAAAACATTTGCGGGAGTTAAGTTATGTTGCCAGTCAAGGTAAACGGGCCGTATTGTTTTTTTGCGTGCAACATTCAGGTATTCAATCCGTGCAAGTGGCAAAGCATATTGACCCTGACTACGCTAAGGAACTCAAGCAAGCTATGCTTAATGGAGTACAAATTTTATGTTATAGGTGTGAGATTAATTCAGAAAAAATCTATATAAATCAATCTTTGCAGTTTTTTTCATAAAATAGAAGTTGATTTTTTCGGCAAGGCCTCCATATTGCGTTCCAAAGTATATTTTTTTCACTGTAATGAATGATGCTAAGAGCAAGTAATAGCCTGAGTAACGATTATTGATAAATATCGCCGCTTGCACAAAACAGCTCATACCGTAGTTTAGGAGAATTGGCATATGCCAACAGACAAAACGAATAAAACACTTGGATTATTAGCGCTAGCCGGTTTGACTCCTTACGAGGAGAAAAAAGGCGAAGAATACATGAACGAAAAGCAAATGGAGCATTTTTGTTTGTTATTGAGGGCCTGGCGCGATCAACTTCGTCAAGAAGTGGATCGAACAGTGCATCACATGCAAGATGAGGCAGCTAATTTTCCTGATCCAGTTGATCGTGCAGCTCAAGAAGAAGAATTTAGCCTTGAATTACGTACTCGTGATAGAGAACGAAAATTAATCAAAAAAATCGAGAAAACACTCAAACGTATTGATGAAGACGACTTCGGTTTTTGTGACGAATGTGGTATTGAGATTGGCGTACGTCGTTTGGAAGCAAGGCCAACAGCAGATATGTGTATTGATTGCAAAACAATGGCAGAAATCAAAGAAAAACAACTTCAGGGTTAATTTTCCTTCTACCTCAAGCAGTTATTAATTCTTTAATCAGCTATTTGGGGTGATACTTGTGTCTTATGGCTAGTGCACTCAAATCCCTTCATGTGAAAAACGTTACCTCTGACAGTGGCTACGTTGGACGCTTTGCACCCTCTCCATCTGGCCAAATGCATTTTGGCTCTTTGGTCACCGCTTTAGGTAGTTTTCTACAAGCAAAAAGTCAAAATGGAAAATGGTTACTCAGAATAGAAGATATTGACCCCCCACGGGAAGTTGCGGGTGCGAGTGAATCGATTATGCGCTGTCTTGAAGCACACCATTTATTTTGGGACCACGAAGTTGTTTACCAAAGTCACAGAGGTTATTTGTATACTGAAAAAATTCAGTACTTAACTGAGCAAGGCTTAACTTACCATTGTCAGTGTAGCCGTGCTCAGTTGGCTAGCCTAAAGTTTGACCAGGTATGTGTTTGTGCTAATCAAAATGTAAACAATGAAAATCGAAACAATGAAAATAGTGCGATAAGATTTAGACATCATAATATCCATCAACAGTTTTTTGATGAATTATTAGGACAGGTTAATTTCCCTAAGCTTGATATACCTGCTCAGTTTGCTATTAAGCGTAAAGATAATCTGTTTGCATATCAGTTAGCTGTGGTAGTTGACGATATTCAGCAAGGGATAACTGAAGTGGCTCGTGGTGCTGATTTATTAGATGCAACATTATTTCAGCTTGCCTTATACCAAGCTTTTGATAGACCCGCCCCGAAGTTTTTACATTTTCCTGTAGTGGTGACCGAACCCGGTAAAAAATTGAGTAAACAAAATCATGCCTGTGAAATAAATCCTCATGATGCCAGAACCAACCTGACAAATGCACTTGAATTTCTTGGTTTTTTACTCCCCAAAGAGTTGCTACGGGGATCCGTACAAAATATATTGAATTGGGCTCTTTGTGAGTGGGACTTGCGAAAAATACCCGCTAAAACAGAGTGTATTGACAATAGAATTGGGCACAAAGACAGTATATGATTAGCGCCCAATTTCTCTGCTTAGATCACCGTTATATAAAAGATAAAAGCACAACCAGGACCAAACAAGGAGCACAGCATATTATTTCTCGTGTAATTGACAAAGTCAGGAGCGCTTTGCGCGCAACAAAACCAGACAAACCCGCTACACTTGTTGCGACTGTCATTCCCCGTGCAGAGCATTCTGTTTCCCGTAATTCAATGAGTGAAAATGCACTTAAAGTTCTTTATCGCCTTCATAACAGCGGATATCAAGCATATTTAGTTGGTGGCTGTGTAAGAGATGCATTATTAGGTAAAGAGCCAAAAGATTTTGACGTGACTACGGACGCTACACCAGAACAAGTTAAAGGGTTGTTTCGTAATTGCCGATTAATTGGGCGTCGATTTAGATTGGCGCATATTGTGTTTGGCCGAGAAATTATTGAAGTTGCTACTTTCCGTGGTCATCATGAAAATAATGATGAAGGCGAGTCTAAAGTAAGCAGACAAAGCGACCACGGTCAATTACTCAGGGATAACGTATTTGGTAGCATTGAAGAAGATGCACAACGCAGAGATTTCACCATCAACGCTATGTATTACAATATCGCCGACTATTCGATCAGCGATTTTGCCGGCGGTATGCAAGCGATCAAAAATAAAGAAATTACACTCATTGGCGATCCTGAAACCCGGTATCGTGAGGACCCGGTTAGAATGCTACGAGCTGTTAGGTTTGCTGCCAAGCTTGATATGCATATCAGCCCCCAGAGTGCAGAACCGATTAAACGTTTAGCACCGTTAATGGCAAATATCCCACCCGCCAGATTATTTGAAGAAATACTCAAGTTATTGTTATCGGGACAGGGTTTAGCTACCTATAAATTATTGTCAGAATTTCATTTGTTTGAATCGCTGTTTCCGCAACTAGCACCTTTATTGTTGCAACCGGGAAGTCGCGAAAATCAATTTGTAGAGCAAGTGCTTACCAATACGGATAATCGAATTAATACAGGTCAAAGAGTGACGCCTGCGTTTATTTTTGCTGCGTTTATGTGGTATCCACTAGAAGAGCGTTGTCAGCAACTGATGGTAGAAGGTGGATTGAATCATTTTGACGCATTTAATCTTGCGCTGAATGATGTCATGCATCGCCAAATTCAGCGGATCATGATCCCAAAACGTTTTAGTACCCCTATTCGGGAAATTTGGCAGTTACAAAATAGGTTACCTAAGCGTTATGGTCGCAGAGCCTATCAAATGCTTGAGCATCCAAAATTTAGAGCCGCATATGACTTCTTATTATTGCGTGGCCAGATTGAAGGGGGCGATTTATTGGAACTTGCTGAATGGTGGACTGACTTCCAAGAGGCAGAGGAAGATCAGCGTAAAATTATGTTAGAAGTCCTCCGTGAACAGGAAGGTGCCACTGCCAGAAGGCCAAGACGTAATCGCAAGAAACCTAAACCAAAACTATGATTGATGTTTATATTGGCTTGGGCAGTAATTTAACGCTGCCTGAAAAGCAAATACAGGCTGCTTATGCTAGCTTGGCAAGGTTACCTGACACTGTGTTGATTAAGTGTTCGAGCTTGTATAAAAGCCAACCTATGGGCCCACAAGATCAACCCGATTATGTGAATGCTGTTGCACTAATAGAAACCGCACTTTCCCCAGAAAGCTTACTGCAACATACGCAATTGATAGAAAATCAGCAAGGCCGAATACGTAAGGCAAGCCGATGGGGTCCTAGAACCTTAGATTTGGATATGTTGTTGTTTGGTCTACAACGAATTGATAACGAGCATCTAACGGTTCCACATTCTGGTATGAAACAACGAGAGTTTGTACTTTACCCACTGTTTGAAATAGCTCCCGATTTGATTTTGCCTTGCGGTGAGAAATTAGCAAACCTTGTAATGACATGTCCGATAAATGGGTTACAAAAAATGACTAACTCGGTACTAATCTAGAAATTCTGAAAAAAAAAGTATAGTGAGTTAACCTTAACCACTTTACTTAGGCAGTAAATAGTATTTTTTATGATATCAAAAATTAGGGTATAGCTAATGAAAAAAGTAACGACTTCAAGCTTGCTAAAAATGAAGCAAGAGAATACTAAAATCACTGCTTTGACCGCTTACGATGCAAGTTTTGCTAAATTGTTTGATGAACAAGGTATCGATGTTTTGTTGATTGGCGACTCACTAGGCATGGTACTAAAAGGTGATGACGATACATTAAGCGTTACCCTTGAAGAGATTGCATATCATACTTGCTCTGTGAAAAAGGGTGTTGAAAGAGCGTTTGTTGTGGCGGATATGCCTTTTATGTCTTATTCCACTCCAGAACAGACCTACTTAAGTGCTGCCCATCTAATGCGTGCGGGGGCAAGTATGGTGAAGGTAGAAGGTGGTAGTTGGTTACTAGATGCCATTAAAGGGTTGAACGAACGCAGCGTGCCGGTGTGTGGTCATTTAGGTCTAACACCACAATCAGTGCATGTGTTTGGTGGATTTAAAGTGCAGGGCCGAGATGACCGACAAGCTGAAAATATCCTTGAGCAGGCTAAAGAATTAGAGCTCGCAGGAATACAGTTATTAGTATTGGAGTGTATTCCTACAGATTTAGCTGCCAAGATATCTCAAACCCTTAGTATTCCAGTTATTGGTATTGGGGCAGGGGCACAAACTGATGGGCAAATTTTAGTGATGCACGATATGTTTGGTATAAGCGCAAACTACATGCCTAAATTTTCCAAGAATTATTTGCAACAAACTAATAATATGCGTGAAGCTGTGAGCCAGTATATTCAGGAAGTGCGAGATGGAAGTTTTCCTTCAGATGAGCACAGTTTCAATTAGTGCACGATTACACCTTTTCAGTGTTTACTAACCACTCATTATTAAAGTAATAAACCACTATGCAACTTATCAGTGACATTTTAGATCTACGGGAAATTAGACGCACCTGGCAAAGCAGTGCCAAGGTGATTGCCTTCGTTCCCACTATGGGAAATTTGCATCAAGGCCATTTAAACCTTGTACGTGAAGCCAAGAAACAAGCAGACATTGTAGTGGTGTCTATATTTGTCAATCCTATGCAATTTGGTCCTGATGAAGACTTAGATGCCTACCCTAGAACTTTACAAAGCGATAGCCGTTTATTGGAAGAGTTAGGCGTAGATGTACTATTTATGCCTAAAGCGACCGATATTTATGCAAGAGGGTTAGAGCAACAAACTTTTGTGGAAGTACCAGGTTTGTCATATATGATTTGCGGTGCCAGTCGCCCAGGACATTTCCGTGGTGTGGCAACCATAGTGTGTAAGCTGTTTAATATGGTGCAACCTAATTTAGCCTTTTTTGGTGAAAAGGATTTTCAGCAATTACAGGTTATAAAAGCTATGGTGACTGACTTATCAATGAACCTAAAAGTTTTTGGTATGGCAACTACCAGGGATGATGACGGTTTAGCGATGAGTTCAAGAAATCAGTATTTGAAAGATAAAGAACGTAAGTTAGCCCCTAGTCTGTATGAAAAAATGCAGCAATTAGCCAGTGAAATTCAATTGGGACGTAGGGATTTTTCAAAAATAACTCAAGAATACAAGTTACAATTAGCTGAGCTAGGGTTTAATCCTGACTATCTTGAAATCCGTAATGTAGAAAATTTGTTACAGCCGGGTCATGAAGACCAGCATCTGGTGCTGTTAGCTGCGGCATTTTTAGGAAAAACCCGTTTGATTGATAATTTGCAAATTAGACTGGTATAAGAGGTTGTAAAGGCAAGCTAACTTAGCTTGCCTTTTTTTGTTTCAGACAGAGCTTTTTCCACGTTTTAGTATTGCTGGCTATGGTAATTTGTTCATCCAGTATATTTTGTAAGTCTGTCTCTGACGTTAATGGATTAGCCAATACTACCCTGAATACTGTAATTGCTTGATCAGGATATTTTTCAGTTGTTAATCGGGTACGAGAGACAAATGACTTGCCTGCCTCTCTTTGTTGTTTTTGAACGGTTACCGTTAGTTTATCCAGTTCCATATTTAAGGCATGACCAATTTTTGGCTGCATTTTCATTTTTGTTTGCACATCTTCAGGATTTACTCTGTATGTCAGTAAAGACAAAGTGGGAGGTGTGACAAGTTCAAAGTCTGGGTGTGACTGGATCATACGAGC
>CAJQKX010000743.1 GCA_905479025.1 uncultured Paraglaciecola sp. | reverse complement strand
CAGGTAGCTAATCAGTCTTCAGGGTGGCAGTTGTGATATCTGTCACTGTGAGTCATTTTGTCAATTTTAAAAATACCCAGATTGAATATACTCGTCGCCTAAATCATTGACAGTAGTGACATCAACGAAAAATTTCCCTGTGAATTTTTTAATTTACAAAACAGGGATAGCGCTATTTTCAAAGTGTAGTGACTTAGGTAAAACAAAATTAACAAACGTAATCAAAAGATGTCAGTTAATTAATGGTGTTTACACTTTTATGCCTTTTCATGTGTTGACCAAGAGCATTTAACAACACGCATTGTTATTTTACATCTGTTAATAAGTTTATTTGATTAAGTTTTTCGTCAACTGCAGGCTCAATATTATGGCGTTATGTATCTCCATCAAATATTAAGGACAGAATTATGAGTCTATCTACAATCACTTTTTTGAACGCTTTGAGGCAGACATCCTATCCGGTAAGAAGACTATTACAATTCGAGATGCTTCGGAAAAAGATTATGCAGTAAATAGTATTGTGCAAGTCTCTACTTATGAAAATAATCGTTGGTTTTGTGCATTAAAAATAAAAAATGTAATCGCAATTGACTTTAATCAGCTTTCAGATTTTCATGCAAAACAAGAGAACATGACACTTTTAGAGCTAAAGGGTGTGATCCATAAAATTTACCCAAATGTACAAAGTTTTCATGTGACTTCATATGAAATGGTTGATTAGTCAGTTGCATCATTCAACACATGACAGATTAGTGAGCCAATAATATTAACAAGATACCCGTTCTTATATTTATTAATATCTTCGAATATTTGATTGGATTATTATAGATGCCTTTATCATGTGTTAAAACTTACACAACATTAAGATACGTTCGGTTCGCTTTTGCTAGCCCTAGTTGTATGATGTCTAATGATGTTCAAAGAGAGTCCCATTTATGGTGATATTTCTGACAGTTAATTATAGGATTTTATAAAAAAGCTGGAAGCAACAAAAGCTAGCTAGGCAAAAAGCTGACAATTGTCTACAACGTTACAAGTTAAATAATAAAGAACTTAACAATAATGACATTGTAAATATTTGGTTGAATTACAATGAGTATCAGTTTCAAAGAGTATCTACACAATTTTTTCACTTACCAATCGAAGAAGAGAATTTATGTTTACAGGAATAGTTCAATCTATAGCTAAGATTGTTGATGTCACAGATAAAAATGGTATTAGAACGTTTGTTATCGATTTTAATCAAGGGTTTTGCACTGACTTAGAAATCGGCGCTAGTGTGGCTGTAGATGGTGTGTGCTTGACTGTTACAGAACTTGTGTCTGATATTAGGGTTAAGTTTGATGTTATGTTGCAAAGTCTTTTGATCACCACCTTAAGTGAGTATGAAAATGGGACTTTCGTCAATGTAGAAAGAGCAGCCAAAGATGGTGCAGAAATTGGAGGTCACCCTCTATCAGGTCATGTTGATTTTAAAGTGCCAATTATTAATGTTAATCAAATCGAAGACAATTATTGTATTCGTTTAGGGTTATCGAAAGAATGGAAACGTTATGTTTTCCCTAAAGGTTATATCGCTTTAAATGGTGCAAGTTTGACAATTTCAGAGGTAAACAAAAAAGAGGAATGGTTTGAAGTGTGGCTGATACCAGAGACTCGGAGAATGACAGTTTTCGAGGCTAAGATTGCAGGCGATCACATTAATGTTGAAATTGAACGTGGTACTCAAGTTATTGTGGATACTGTGCGAGATACGCTTCAAGAAAGTCTCGGCCCCTTGCTACCACTTTTTGAAAAACTACTTTTAGAGCAGGGTGTTGATATTGATTCGTTGGGGCGTGATGTAACCTAACATATCAACCAAAACAAAGAATACAAAGCTGTTGAGTCAACATTGCCTTTCTTGAAAAATAGACTCACTCACCAAGAAAAGTCAGTAAAAGATGAGAGCCTAAACCGAAATTTGATATTTTTTGGTCTAGGTTTTTATTGTTGTCTTTTACTGGTCACTCTGGGTACTCCTAATTAACTAATACCACTTAAAAAAAGGATTAGTTAAATTTTAGATGTTTCATCGCGCCGTCTAAAAAACCGCATAAAAAATATCTTAATCAATCCAAGGAACGTTTATCTATGACATTTGGCTCTTTAGGCTTGTGTGATGAGTTGTTGCACACTGTTGTAGAACAGGGTTATACAACGCCATCACCGATACAAATACAAGCTATTCCGGCGGTACTTAGTCAACGTGATGTTATGGCGGTGGCGCATACAGGAACCGGGAAAACGGCGAGCTTTACGTTGCCCTTGCTGCAGCTATTAGCTGCTGAGTATAGCCAGAACGACATTATCCAGAGCAGTCCTAGCCAACAGTCACAACGCGTGCGTGCCTTAATTATTACACCAACCCGTGAGCTAGCAGTTCAAGTTGCATTGAGCGTTCAAAACTATAGCAGACATATGAATATTCGCTCTGCTGCCGTGTTTGGTGGGGTCAGGATTGAACCGCAGTTAACACAGCTACAGGCTGGTTTAGATGTGTTGGTTGCAACGCCTGGCCGTTTGGTCGATCTTTGTAATCAACAGGCGGTTAATTTTGAGCAGCTTGAAATATTGGTGCTCGATGAGGCTGACCGCATGCTTGATTTGGGATTTATCGACGATATCCGTCATATTCAAACGCTGCTGCCTAACAATCCACAAACTTTGATGTTTTCAGCGACATTTTCTAAAGAAATTAAGTCCCTTGCTAAAGGCATGCTTAATAATCCAATTTTAATTGAAGTGGCTGCCCTGAAA
>CAJQKX010000742.1 GCA_905479025.1 uncultured Paraglaciecola sp. | reverse complement strand
TTTCAGAATCACTCGTTATTACCTTGGTTAAGTGCTTATAAAAATGTTGAACTGGCGGTTAAACAAACCCCAAATGGTCGCTCAAAAAAGGAAATGAAAGAGTGGGTTGAACATAACCTAGAACTGGTTCATATGAGTCATGCTGCTGACAAGTTACCCGCTGAAATATCAGGTGGTATGAAACAGCGTGTTGGTATTGCACGAGCATTAGCAATGGAGCCTAAAGTATTATTGATGGATGAGCCTTTTGGAGCGCTTGATGCCTTAACTCGTGCCCACCTTCAAGACTCAGTTATGGAAATTCATGCGCAGTTAGGTAATACCGTTATTATGATTACCCATGATGTGGATGAAGCTGTGTTACTTTCAGACCGAATTGTAATGATGACTAATGGCCCTGCGGCATCTATTGGTGAGATTTTACCTATCGAATTAGACAGGCCCAGGAACCGCATCGAATTAGCGGATAACCAGCAATACAATCACTATCGTCACGAGGTACTAAAGTTTTTATACGAAAAACAGCGCAAGGTGGAATCCGTTGATGAACACCGTAAAAATCGATCCAAAAATAAGGTAGAGGCGACTCAAAGTAATGTGGCCTAGTCACAAAAGAATAACCACTTAGTCCTAACTTTTTATTTAATAAATTTAATAGCTACTTACAGAACTCGTTCTGTGACAAGAAACAGTTATGCTTAAAATTAGAGAGAGAACCATGAAAATAAACAATAATAAAATGAATAAGCATGCTATCAACATTGCTTTGGCAGGCTTAATTATTGGTAGTGCGACTAGCCAGATGGCCTTCGCTGAAGGCTTGTCTGAAGCTCTGTCATCAGGCAAAGCAAGTGTTGATTTTAATTTGCGTTATGAAGATGTTGAACAAGATAACGCCTTGGATGATGCCAGTGCACTAACATTGCGCACCTTGTTAGCCTATGACACAGGAAGCTATAAAGGGTTTTCAGCTAAAATAGAAATGGAAGATACCCGGATTGTTTTAGGCCAAGGTGATTACACAGTTGGACCAAGTGGCTATAACCTGGGTCAATATTCGGTCATCGCTGATCCTGAACACACCGAATTGGATCAAGGTTATATTCAGTATAAAAACGGTACTTTTAGCACAAAGTTAGGTCGTCAAGTTATCACTATGGATGGGCATAGGTTTGTTGGCCATGTTGGCTGGCGTCAAGATAGGCAAACCTTTGATGCTTTGTCTGCTAAATATGCTCCTGTAAAAGACCTAACCTTGCAATATGCTTATATTACTCAACGAAACCGTATCTTTGCACAAGACGCTGATTTGAATGCGAAAGACCATTTAATCAACGCGTCATATAAAACATCAGTGGGAACATTGACCGGTTATGGCTATTTGCTTGAAGTTGATAATAGTACTGCGAATGCTTTAAATACCTTTGGTGTTAGCTTTGCAGGAAGCACTAAAGCGGGAGATACAAAAATATTGTATCGCGCAGAGTATGCTAGCCAGAGCAGTGAGACTGCGGCGGCTGATTATGATGTTGATTATATAAATTTTGAAGCCGGAGCTGTGTTTAGCGGTATCACCGCTAAAGTGGGTTATGAAGTGCTGGGTTCTGATGATGGTGCTTTTGGGTTTTCTACACCTCTAGCCACACTCCACAAGTTTAACGGTTGGTCTGATCAGTTTTTAGGCACACCTTCACAAGGTTTAGTTGATACTAATATCACATTTGCAGGTAAGGCATTGGGGGGAGGGTGGAAAGTGATCTATCACAACTTTGAAGCTGATGATGCCAGTGTTACTGTCAGTGATTTAGGCAGTGATACTGTCAGTGATTTAGGCAGTGAACTCAACTTGTCTTATGTGAAAAAATTCGGCAAACATTACTCTGCAGGCATTAAATATGCCGCTTATTCTGCAGGTGATATTAAAGTCGATGCAGATAAACTTTGGGTATGGCTAGGCGCCAAATTTTAACCATTTTGAGTGGTGTATATAAAAGGGCCAACATTTCAACAATGTTGACCCTTTTTGATACCTGATTTAACAAGAAATTAGATTTATAAGAATAAACACCTTAGGGCTTATGGGTTATTCGATTATCCAGACTGAGCCAACCTGTACCTATGCTAGAAACCATTAGCAGTCCAGCCATTATTCCCATGTTTTTAAAGAAATTTTGCGTTTCGTGAGTACGTGCTAATCCTTCAGCCATAGTCCAGAAATCGTGCATGTAAATACTTATCACTAGAGTTAATCCCGCTAAAATAAAGGCTGATAGTTTGCCTTTAAAGCCAATAATAATGGCTAAACCTAAAAGAATTTGAATAACAATAGTAACAGGCAATAATAATTCAGCTGCAGGCACACTATGAGCAAGCATATAATCTGTTGTTCCTTGATAATTGGATATTTTACGCAGGCCAGGCAGAATAAAATAAGTGCCCATCAACAGACGACCTAATAACAAACAAAAATTTTCAATTATTCGCATTCTTTATCCTCAAATATAGATAATTTTAGTGCATTATTGCACTAACATCTTGTTAACATAATGCGATAAACAAGAGGAGAATACTATGAGCCAACACCATAAAATTAATTATATTGAAATCCCAGTTAAAGCTTTAGCTTCAAGTAAAGCTTTTTTTAATCACGTCTTTGGTTGGGAATTTGTAGATTACGGGGACGATTATGCAGCTATTATTGGAGCTGGAATAGATGGTGGTTTATACGTTTCAGAACATAACGTGTCTGCGGATAAGGGCAGTGTATTAGTTGTCTTATACAGTAATGACTTAGTGAAAAGCCAAGATCTAATAGTATCAGCTGGAGGCACAATCAAAACGCCTACCTTTGAATTTCCAGGTGGACATAGGTTTCACTTTTGCGATGGAAACCACAACGAATATGCGATGTGGAGTGACAAGTAGTTTTAAGTTACCTATCACATTATTAACCCGAGTTGGGATCGCTAGAGGGTTAGCCAGAAAAGCCACTATCATCGGGCATGTTTTTACCTTCTGCTGCTTGACGAGCAAGTTGGTCACAAGCTTCATTTTCAGGATGACCAGAGTGACCCTTAACCCAGAACCAACGCACTTTATGTTTACCAACTTGTTGGTCTAAACGTTTCCATAAATCGACATTTTTGACTGGTTTTTTATCTGAGGTACGCCAGCCATTTTTACGCCAATTTTTAATCCACTGATTAATCCCATTTTTAACATACTGACTGTCTGTCGTTAGGTTAACAGAGCACGTCTCATTTAAAATAGCGAGTGCCTCGATAGTCGCCAGCAACTCCATTCTGTTATTGGTGGTATGTTTAAACCCTTGACTGAGTTCTTTGCGATGTTGTTCAAAAATCATCACTGCACCATAACCACCAGGACCGGGGTTGCCTAGGCAGGAGCCATCGGTAAAAATTTCTACTTGTTTCATATTTACTTAACTCTGAGTGTATACACAGATAAAAATCATGAATTTTAAATTTAGCGCAGTATAATGCCAAGATTGTTAATGCCACAATATTTTATAAATTATAAAGAGCCTAAAATGCGCCAAATTGTATTA
>CAJQKX010000741.1 GCA_905479025.1 uncultured Paraglaciecola sp. | reverse complement strand
TTTTCAATTCAGCCCTTATTGGTAGGCGGCAATCCATTTGCAACAACCAGTATTTATAGTCTTATTCACTATTTAGAGCGTAAATGGGGAGTTCACTTTGCAATGGGAGGCACCGGCGCCTTAGTAAATGGACTAGCTGAACTTATGACAGAACAAGGTATACAAATAAAACTCAACACCAAAGTGTCTGAATTAAGTATTCATGGTAATCATATTACTGAAGTCCACACTGACACAGGCTCTTTTCTATGCGACAAACTGGTATCTAACATAGATCCCAAATATCTGTATCGACATCTCATACCTAACCAGAATCAAACCATTAGTGCAAAAATTAAAACTAAACACGCCAAATCATCGATGGGGCTTTTTGTTTTATATTTTGGCACAACAAAACAATATCCAGACATAGTCCATCACACAATATGGTTAGGAAAACGCTACAAGGCACTTTTAAGCGATATTTTTGATAAAAAAGTATTAGCAGATGATTTTTCTTTATATCTACATCGGCCCACAGCAACCGACCCCAGCATGGCACCCGAAGGTTGTGACTCATTTTACGTATTGGCTCCCGTTCCTAATAACTTATCAGAAATTGATTGGTCTGAACAAGAAGAAGACTATGGAGACAGAGTTATCAAAGCATTGGAGCAAACCATCATGCCTGAACTTTCATCGCATATAGTGCACCGTTTTGCCAAAACACCAAATGACTTCGAGCAAGACTACTGCAGCGTCGATGGAAGTGGATTTTCGATTGCTCCAACCTTTCAGCAGTCCGCTTGGTTTAGATTCCATAATAAGGCTGAAGGCCCTGAAAACTTATATTTGTGCGGTGCCGGTACACATCCTGGAGCAGGCCTGCCTGGTGTATTATCTTCAGCGAAAGTAATAGACCAACTTATTTCTAAAGTTCAATCTTAAGTAATGAATGATGACCCGACAGAACTACTAAAAAAGCATGGTAAGACATTCAATTTCGCTCGCCTATTTTTAGGCTCAAAAACCGGTCTTGCCGCAGCGCGTTTGTATCGATTTTGTCGAATAGTTGACGATATAGCTGATGAGAGTCCGAACCCAGAAATTGCCAAAGTAAAGCTTAATAGCCTTAAGGAATCGATAAAACATAACACGCCAGACCACCCTGTAGTAAAAGACTTCCTTATTTTATGTGAAGAATATCAGATTGAAAAAAACCATGGCATCACACTGATTGAGGGTGTCAGTCAGGATCTCAACCTTGTTGCTTTACCCTCTCTAGAAACATTAATTCAATATGCTTACCGAGTGGCGGGTGTGGTGGGGTTGATGATGGCACCCATACTAGGTGCCAAAAAAGTGGGTTATGCCTTCGCTATTGATTTAGGGATCGGTATGCAACTCACAAATATTGCCAGAGATGTGCTGGAAGATGCTCAAATGGGACGCCGTTACCTGCCTAGTGAATGGGTCAACACATTATCAGCATCTCAAATTGCCTTGGCAAATATTGAACACAGAGAACAGGTACAAGATGCTACGAAGGTTTTATTGAATCTGGCTGAAGAATATTACCAAAGTGGATTAGCTGGACTTTATTATCTACCACACCGCAACAGGCAAGCCATTGCGGTAGCCGCTTATGTTTATCGAGATATTGGTAGAAAATTATTAAAAAATAATTGCCATTACTGGCTTGGTAGAGTGGTTGTATCAAAACCAAAAAAGATATTATTAGCAAGCCAAGCACTTTGGCATTTAAATACAGCCGCTATTGCACACTATGAAACTGATCATCAAAACGAATTGCATAGTTATCTGCAATGCGACATTTTGAGCAAGTAACCAAAGCAATGTCCTATGACTATGATTTAATCATCATTGGTGCAGGCGCTGCAGGACTGTCTCTACTCTTAGCCCTCGATGCGACAGAATATACTCAATCAGTTAAACTTATAGAACGACGTTCTGGACCTCAAAACGACAAAATTTGGAGCTTTTGGAATAACGACTCAGTTCCAGAATACCTCAAGACAATCATTACGCGCGAGTGGCAAACATGGGAGATTTCAGCAGACGACTGTGGTTATTCGATGTCCCATGCATATCATCGATACTGCTCCATTAGATCCGAATCACTGATGAAATTAGCACTTGAGCGGATGCAAACAAAAGACCACTTCGATATTGAATTTGATTGTGACGTTATGTCTGTGGAGTCAATTGATGACCATGCATTGGTGACGACTCAGAGCGGCCAGTTAACGGCAAGATGGGTCGTTGACACCCGCCCACTTCCATTAAAAACACATCATAATGGACTCCTTCAGTGCTTCTACGGTGAAGAAATTGTTACCGATGGTGAAGTGTTTAATCCTTCTTCTGTCAAACTAATGCAACAATTGGCAAGCTCAGAATTAGGGATAGAATTTATATATATTTTGCCATTCAGTGCAAATCACGCGTTAGTTGAGTTTACCTGTTTCAGTAAAACCGTTTTAGAGCGCACAGCTTTGCAAGCGCGCCTTAGAACTAGGATGCTGGAAATAGTTGGCTCTAAAACATATAAGATTGAGCGAGAAGAGTGCGCAGTATTGCCCATGTATCACATTAATGAAAATACCAATAATAAAAATCAACATCTTATCTTTGCTGGAATAGCGGGTGGCGCAATGAGAGCATCGACTGGATACAGTTTTCTAGCATGCCAAAGATGGGCTAAGCAGTGTGCTTCTGAGTTAAAGTCTAAACAGTCATTATCTGTATCAACTGCTTTATCATCATTCACACCAATCGGTAACCTTTATCAAAAGATGGATAGACTGATGTTAACTGTGTTGAGAAATGACATGGGTATCGGTGTAACCATTTTTGTGCAAATGTTTAAAAAGGTTAAGCCTGCACGTTTTGCCCGCTTTATGACAGAGCAAGCGACTATTTTTGATTTCATTTGTGTTATTTGGGCCATGCCAAAGCGTGCTTTTTTACGCGCTTTATTTTCTCGGCGGAAACGGATTGCCAGAGGTGAGTAAATTACGCTATACACAATTTTATATCAGCGTTTGCACCTTAGCGGCCCTTGCCACACTGGCCAATATAAATATGGCCTCAGACAATGTAACTATTGTATTAGCGTTAGCCGTAACCTTTTTAGGACTACCACATGGCGCTCTAGACTTTGCCGTCGCAAAAACATTAAACCTTGTGACGTCTGTGTCATCAGCTATTCGATTTGTGACCATTTATAGCGCCATTGCAGCATTATCCATCGCTTTTTGGATTTGGGTGCCTGACATAGCGTTAATTTTATTTTTGTGTATATCGGCATATCATTTTTCTACCGACTGGCGCGTCACTATGCCATTTTTATCACGTGTGGGCTTAGCTAGTGCTCTACTATGTGGCCCTTCGATTTTATACTCTGCAACTCTTACCGATATTTTCACTGCCTTATTATTAACAACCCAGGCCGCTAATTGGGTCATTCAAGGTATGCAGATAACGTTTTATATTGGGCTCTGTGTTTTTCTATACTTTGCAATTCAATTATCGCGATGCAAAAAGCGTTTAAGTGTATGGCAATACTCAGAGTGGCTGACTCTACTTTTCAGTAGTATTATTTTAAATCCGCTACTTCATTTTGGACTCTACTTTTGTTTGTTACATTCACCGAAGCACCTTCTGGATATAGGGGTGAAATTACATGTGAGCGTAAAACGTGCAATCGTTATTAGCCTACCCTTCGTAATATTAACGCTCGTTTTAGCGGCTGGTTTATATGAGTTGTTCGCTTCTAGCGAGTTAAATGTTGATTTACTTCGTTGGATTTTTATTGGCTTGTTCGGTTTAACTATGTCGCATATGCTGTTAATTCACTTATGGCACCGTGGGGATTGAAACCATTTATTAAGGAATATTGTTTCTTGTATGTTCAAATACTTTTGGAAACCACGCGGCAAAAATATCAGGTTTGTTTGAAAGCTGCTGTAAAACTTCTTTTTCACTCCACCAGCGAACCTCCATTACCTCATCAGAGTTTTGCTGCCAATGGACACTCTCCACTTCAGTTACCAGTATTTTGTCTAACTCATGTTCAATCATATTATTATCAAGCTGATACTTATATTGAATCTGACCTATGTGCGACATATTTAAAAACTCACTGATACCGAGTTCTTCGAACAAACGCCTCCTTGCCGCAACTTGTATGTTTTCGTCTGGTAAAGGATGTGAACAACAGGTGTTAGCCCAAAGCCCGCCGCTGTGATACTTATGCAAAGCACGTCTTTGAAGTAAATATTCTATACAATAATCTTTACGACGAATAATCATCAGAGAAAATGCTAAGTGAAGGTCTCCGCGAAGATGAGCTAACATTTTTTCTGAGTAGCCGGTAATCTTGCCGGTATTATCAACTAGTGCAACAAGAATTTCAGAATCTTTCATCATGTAATCATAACAGCGTTCGAGCCAAAAAAGTTCATTGTATGCGTGCTTTCTGTGAAAGTAACACTATTTTAGAACACATCGTAAAAATATTTCTAAAGGTGACTCCCAATTAACAGATTATCTATTTATCTTAATCCTTAACCATACTACTAGACCGACTATTACTAACAAAAATGGCAATAAAATTAATATCACTATGACTTGGCGTGTCTGTTTGCTGGTTAAATTTAAACGTTCAATTTTTATCTCTTTTGCACTGAAGAATGTCTTGTAATCTATCTCGGCTAGCCAATTAATTAGATTTAACCCCATCCGAGCATTACTGTATTGGTTGACATAAACGTTGCTTAAAAAGTCAGCATCGGTGAACACTATCAGTCGAGTGTCTGATGACTTTTGGCTTGGTAGCACTGCACTTTTCTCTTCAATCACTACGTAGGCAAATGGCACAGGACCGATTGTATCGGTGTTTGGATCAAATTGAATATCTAGAGCTCTGTTGGTTTCTGCCCAACTATTTTCTGTTGATGCCGTTGAGACAATGACCGCGTGTTTGATGCTTGCACGACGCTGCGGTAAAACACGAAGTGAGCGTGGGCGAACATAAAAGGTATAATCCAAACCTTCAGTTAATGCTTTATGGTGCCCATAATTTTTAGTTGCAGGACTGCCAATATCATCCCCAACATGGTTGGTCAGATCAACCACAATATCAGACTGAACATCCAGTCCCCATTGATTAAGAATGGTGTTTAAGCTTGGGTTTTTTTTAAGATTGTCTTTGCTTAACGGTTTGTCTGGGGTGGTAACTAAAGTGTGCTCGATTAAAAATAATGCATCGCCCCCCTTTGTTAAATAATCACTGATAAGAGTTTCTTCATTTGAAGTTAAAGCATTTTTTGGGCCGGCAATGATCAACACGTCGCAATTTTCTGGAATAGACTGGGTGATACCCAACATCAGTGTTTTACTGGTAATGTTGTTGTCGGCTAACAGTTGTTTGAATTTTGATAAACCAGCATATTCCTGGTTTGAACTCGAATACTCACCATGCCCTGTCAGAAAATAAACAGTTCTTGGGACACGGCTGACACTGGCTATTGCATTGGTGAGTTTATCTTCAGACAACGCGCTCAAGCTAAAATCAACATCTTTACGGTTGTCGCCTGATTGAACAATCACTTTTCGCTCATCAGCATTGATTGCATTACCAAATTTTGCAGCATATGCAATCTGTTCGATAGGGTCGATAATTTCGGTTTTAATTACGCCAGCAGACACTCGTTCATATTCTTTAAATAGGTCTAGCAAGTATTTGGGAGGCATGCCTACATAAAATGCCGTTAACTGCAACTCATTGGTCAATGTGCTGACGTACTCGATGGTATTGTTCGATAAGGTATGTTGTTTATCTTGTGTGACATCCCACCTGACGTTTGAATGACTGGCCAAGTAATGACTTACCCCAATAAACACCATGCTAAATGAAACGATACAGAAAATGAGGGCCAGCTTTTTCCATCGTTTGAAGTTAAAAGGTGTTACCCATTCGGTTCGTGTAGCTTGCCCAAAACCATGCGTAATAATCAAGCTCAGCAGCACCAAAAATGCAATGCCCCCGAAAGCGGAAAGTATACTTGCCAAATAACTGAATTGTTGTTCGATATAAAGAAGTGATAACCCAATGATAAGGCTAAATAGTGCTAAACCGCAAAACAAGGGTAAAAGGCAGCGATAATTCATTTAGTGCCACAACCTATTGTCGATACTCAGTCGGGTTAATACCAAGCACAGTAAAATGCCGGTTAAATAATAAACCACATCACTGGGGGTAATGATACCTATTGAGAAATTTTCTAAGTGTGTATGTGTGCTAAGCTGAATAAGAAAGTGCTCTGTAAATCCGCTAACATATTGAGTAAAACTGCTTGCAAAATAGAGTGAAAATAAAATCAAATATGACACCATAGCGGCAATTATTTGGTTCGATGTCCAAGAAGAAGCCAATAAACCAACGGCGATAAAAAAAGCACCTTCTAACCAAATCCCTAGATATCCAAATAACATGCTATATGGGTCAGGCTCACCAAAATATTCAACGATTAAGAAGTAAATAAGCGTCAGGAAAATTAACAATGTGAAAAAAATCAGCATACTGAAATATTTTCCTAACACAATCATAGTATGGGTTAAAGGAGCCGTGAGCAAAAATTCCATAGTGCCATTCGATTTTTCTTCAGAAAATAACCTCATGGTTAATAACGGGATGAAAAACACCAACATAAATTCCATCAGTTGAAAAACATCACGTAAAGACACTTCACGATTTTGATCAATGATCATAAAAAAGAAAATATTAAACAAAGACAGCATCACACTTAAAATAATGTAGGCAATCGGCGAGCTAAAAAAACGATATAATTCCTTTTTTGTTAAAGCGAAGATTTTATTCATGCGACACCTCCTGAAGTTCTGTTTTTTCTGGTGTTTGTGTCGTACTTTCTAATGTTTGGGGTTGATGATGATTAATGAAAACCTGCTCTAAAGTTAAAGGCTGTGATTGAGTTGAACCATCACCTTTTAATAACGCTTCTAATGGGTCATCAAGCACTATTCGCCCAGACTTAATCATGAGTACCCGCTGAGCTACTTGCTCAATTTCAGTTAAAGTGTGGGTGCTTAACAAAACTGTTCTCTGGTCTCGTTGATTTTTGATCAGGGCCAATACTTGTTGAATTTGCATCGGGTCAAGCCCACTAGTAGGCTCATCTAAAATGAGCAATTTAGGTTCATGAATAATAGCTTGAGCGATGCCAACACGTTGCTTATATCCCTTAGATAAAGTGGCAATAGTTTTTTGTTTAACTTGCTCTAGGTCACACTCTTCGAGCACCTTAGCTAACTGAAATAGTCGTTTGTTCTTAGGGACACCTTTTATTTCGGCTGCAAAATTTAGGTAATACTGCACGGTCATATCACCATACAACGGTGGTTTCTCCGGCAGATAGCCGATTTTTTGCCGAATGCTTATTGAATGCTTAAAAATATCTTCACCATCGATGTTTACCGTACCGGATGACGGGGTAATAAATGAGGTCAAAATACGCATCAAGGTGGTTTTTCCAGCACCATTTTTTCCTAAGAGGCCAACAATATCCCCTTTATTCATTTCAAAGGAAACACTGTCTAGTACTTGAAATGAGCCGAAGTGTTTACTGATTTTTTTAACCTTCAACAATGAAAGTGCCCTTCCCAAATGAATACTAGATTAGTCTCTTACATTCCCATTATTAGTGTTCTGCTACCCGGGCTTGCATCTGTTATAGATTCTGCTGCTTAAGCACTCTAATTGCAAAGGGCTTATAGAAAAAGTTAACTCTCACAAAAAGATTAGTTCACTTTTCTAAGTATGAATTAGCCGAGTGATAAGTGTTAATGCTCAATAATTCTCACATGCAACAATGGTTGCAAAAATATGCTGAATAGGGCTGAACTTGTTGCCAGAGACACTATATAAGCCAACAAAACATAAAACTTTTCCTAAAATGGCTCAAAAAAGACAACATCTAATGCTATTTACTGCAATCTGTATCTAAAACGGATAGGGTTGTAACATCAGATTAACAATAATAAAAATTTTGGACTTTAAATGAATTTAGCAAGCCTCGATATCGCAATTTTTGTGGTTTACGTAATAGGGCTTTTGACCCTTGCCTTATATATCTCCAGAGCAGAAAAAAATCATGAAAGAGATACCAAAGATTACTTTTTAGCCAGTAAATCATTACCTTGGTGGGCCATAGGTGCATCACTTATTGCTGCAAATATATCAGCTGAGCAAATCATTGGTATGTCTGGTTCAGGTTACATACTGGGTTTAGGTATCGCGTCATACGAATGGATGGCGGCGATTACTTTGATCATAGTGGGTAAATATTTCTTGCCTATTTTCCTCAAAAATGAAATTTATACGATGCCTCAGTACCTGCAACAACGCTTTGATGGCCGAGTTAAAACTATCATGGCGGTATTCTGGTTAGCAGTGTATGTGTTTGTTAATTTAACCGCGGTTTTATGGTTAGGGGGCTTAGCTATAACC
>CAJQKX010000740.1 GCA_905479025.1 uncultured Paraglaciecola sp. | reverse complement strand
TGACTCTTCTGCTCCTAGGGCAGGCGCCATCAATGCGCAGGTACCCAGTGCAACGGATATAGATAAAGCTAAGTTGGATAGTGTTTTAGTACTCATTCTGTATTGCCCCATTTAATGTTTTTTCTTGGGCGTAATATGAATGGGCAATGTGAACCTGAGATGTACTTTTATTGACGCTTTGATGATAGTTTTACTGTATTTTTTAGGCAAACTAATGACATCTTTGTGTCATTAGTTTATTTTTTGACCAAATGGGTAAACACTATTTTTCAATAAAAAACGTGCCCCAACCGTCGTAATCAACGTTATGTTTAATAGCAATAGCAAAAAGTTTATCGGTATCTTGGTTGATTAAATTTGCATCCAACATACGTTCGACCACGGCATCAAAACAAAAGACTTCCTCACCATCTTCCAACTCTAACTCCTCGGCATCACCTACTTCAAAACCGGCTTTAAAGGCATCAACAGCCGCTTTTTCTAATACGTCAAAGTCAGCACTAGCAAAGTGATACTCAATAGTATGTGCTTGACTGGCGTCACTGCCATCTTCGATCAATGCTTCAATCGTTTCTTGATTAAACTCATGCCATTCGGCTAGTTCGGATGTTTCTTGTGAATTCATAAAATATACCTCTGAGCTAAGCGGATCACCGGAATTTATTGTCCAATTCAGTGTCTATTTTTTTAATCTGTTGCTGCATTTTTTGATGAAAATATTCAGCATTTTGTTTAATAGATTTATGTTCATCCATAAACTCAGGCTCTGACAGCTCAATTAATAACGTGCCATTATTCCATCTGTTTAATTTTATTTTATCATGTAAGCGGCTAGCAGTAATCATCACTATGGGTTCATTGGTCGCTTTGGCAATGCGAAAAGCACCTGTTTTAAAGGGCAATAATCCACGATTATAGCTGCGAGTACCCTCAGGGAAAAACCACACGGATAAGCGTCTTTTTTGAATTTTTTGCACTGTACCTAGTAAGGTATCATGGGCGCGACCAGAGTTTTTTCGGTCGATCATAATGTTACCGGTTAACCAATATATCTGGCCAACCACAGGTATCCACTTAAGGCTTTTTTTACCGACTGTTACTGTACCTTTTTGCGTCGCACCGCAGATCGTCAATAAATCATAACTATTTTGGTGATTCGCAATATAGACGAATGGCCCACCTTGTTTGACGCTGTCGGGTACCCTGATTTCAATTTTCAATCCCAGTAAAGCCGACACCGAACTATACAAAGCACCAGCAGCGTGAACGTTATCTCGATGAAAGGGCCGCAGCAAACAAATCAATATGAGAACTATGTTTATCAGCAAAAAATAAAAAAATATCGCAACTATGCGTAAAAGCGCTAACAAGGCCTATCCTGATCAATAAATTAGTCGCAGATTATACTCACTTTTAGCCAGTAGCTAAAACACTTATACTATTTGTATTTTTATCTAAGTATTTTTCAACATTTTTTATTGCCACATAAATATATGAATTAAACTCTTAATTAGCCGATACTTAATAAATCCATAAATTATTTCGTTCATTAAGGCTATTCATTCTATGTAAGTGTTTACATATGAAGATATTCTCACCGACCTATTGGATGAAATCAGCGAGTTTTATGAAGCCAGTGAACAGACCTTAATCGAATTAGAATTAGAATTAGAATTAGAGTAAAAACGAGAAGATAACGAATAACAACGTTCATTTTTTCATTCAATCCATACTATTAAAGGCGACCTGGGACTAGTTGATTTTTCGCCGCTTATCCCGCTTATTTAACTCGCCGAAGACCTTCTTGATTATTTACGTAAAGGTCAAAATCAATACACCAGCAATATGAGTGACTTGGTGTTACTGATCATAGATAAAGTCAAAGTATTCGCGCAGAATCGAATCCAAACTGGGCAAACTCGGTATGATGAGAAAGTTTTTGAGCGACTTGTTGACCCTATCAAACATATTACCCCTGAAAATAGTGCTGAACATGAATAATTATTAGCCAAAGGGCAGTTTCAACAAAGTGGATGCAGGCTTTTAATAATGCACCGGCGGCGTTATTAACGAATGAACGTGCTAAACTAATAAATAACTTGAGAGTATAAAAAAGCAGTACTCATAGGATTTAAAGAATACTTCATCACCCTTAACAAAACACACCCAAAACACCACTAACATTTCAGAGTTTTTAGATGACATTGATAAATACATGATGACGGTGATTATACTTTAGGGGACCGAATTAAATAAGCTACCACCAATATAACTCGATTGGATAAAGCGGCAGAGAACAAACCAGCAATTATTTAACTGGCTGTTTCCACTCTACATATATTGCATTACATATCTAACTCTTTGAGTTTACGGGTCAGTGTATTTCTCCCCCAACCTAAACGCTTAGCTGCATCTTGTTTGTGTCCATGTGTGAAGTGCAAAGCACGCTCTAACAAAATACGCTCAAAACTCATAATCGCATCATCTAGTATATTATTATGACCGGTTTGTAATTGCGTATCTGCCCAACTAGCAAGAAGTGTTTGCCAATCACCAGTGGGGGGAGTCTCTGCGGCTAAGACTGGTTGTTGGTTAATTTCTGGCGGTAAGTCGTGGGGAAGCACTTCTTGACCGCTAGCCATCACCGTTAGCCAACGACACATATTTTCAAGCTGCCGAACATTTCCTGGCCAGGGTAAATTAGCCAAAACTTTTTTAGTCTCTTTACTAAGTGATTTAACTTCAACTGCAAGCTCTACCGCCGCTTTTTGCAAAAAATGCGCCGCTAAAATTGGAATATCTTCACGCCTTTCACTGAGTGTGGGTATATGAATACGTATGACATTTAATCTGTGATACAAATCTTCACGAAATTTTCCCTCGGATACGCGCTGTTCCAAGTTTTGATGAGTCGCAGCAATAATTCGCACATCTACAGTGACTGGATTATGACCGCCGACTCGGTAAAATTGGCCATCTGCTAACACGCGCAAAAGTCTGGTTTGCACGTCAATGGGCATATCGCCGATTTCATCTAAAAATAATGTACCACCATTAGCTTGTTCGAAACGCCCTTGCCTTGCAGCTTGTGCCCCAGTGAACGCACCTTTTTCGTGACCAAACAACTCAGATTCAATGAGGTCGGCCGGTATTGCCGCCATGTTTAGCGCAATAAAAGTATTCTCTGAGCGTGGACTATGACGATGTAATGCATGTGCCACTAACTCTTTACCTGTGCCTGATTGACCGTTAATCAACACACTAATGCTCGAACGAGATAAACGTCCAACGGCTCTAAACACCTCTTGCATAGCTGGGGCTTCGCCAATAATCTCAGTCGCTTTGACTAATTCAGGAGGCTTATTCTTACTAGATTGTTCTCGCGCATGGGTTAGCGCCCGCTGAACTAAATTGACTGCTTCGTCGATGTCGAAGGGTTTGGGTAAGTACTCAAATGCACCACTTTGATAGGCATTCACCGCACTGTCTAAATCAGAATGGGCGGTCATAATAATCACAGGAATATTTTCAAAACGCTTATGCACCTCACGTAATAACACCATCCCATCCATTTGTGGCATACGAATATCTGACACTATCACTTCAGGCGGTTGCCCTGTTTCTAACTGCAATAATAAGTCTTGGGGGTTTTCAAAACTGAAACATGAAATATTCGCTGCCTGCAACGCTTTTTGTAATACCCAGCGAATTGAGCTGTCGTCATCGACTATCCATACTGGTTCTGCACTCATGCCTGTGGCTCCTTTTTATCAATGGGTATATATATAGTAAATGCTGTTCTGCCAGGCCAACTATCGACTTCAATTTTTCCGCGGTGATGACCGATCAGAGTTTGAGATATAGATAAACCTAAACCACTACCTTCTTTTTTACTGGTAACCATAGGGTAAAACAATGTGTTTTTAAGTTTAGTGGGGATGCCCGGGCCGTTGTCGATAATTTGAATTTTTACGCATAGCGGGTAACAAGCACCATGAATGCTCACTTGACGTTCTACTCTAGTCATTATTGTAATTTTAGCTACTATATCCTGGTGTTCTGACAACACTTGCACACTGTTTCGCACTATATTTAATGTGGCTTGCTGCATCATATCTTGATCTAAATACACATCTGGAATACTTGGATCATAATCCCTTGTTATAGCAATATTATGGCTGGGATCAAGTTGTACCAAGGTACAGACTTTCTCGAGCACTTGATGCACGTTCTGCCAATCAAAATTTGGCCTCAAATTAGGTCCCAATAAACGATCAACTAAATTGGTAAGCCTATCGGATTGTTCAATAATAACTTGGGTAAATTCTTTCAACTCATCACTAGGTAGCTGCTTAGCGAGTAGTTGTGCCGCGCCTCTGATGCCGCCTAATGGATTTTTAATTTCGTGGGCTAATCCACGCACCAACTCTCGGGCAGCCTGCTGTTGCGCCCATTGGCGATTTTCTTGACTGATTTTTTTCTGTTGTTCCACCAGTCTAATTTCGACTAATATTCGTTGATTTGGTTTTTCCAATATATAAGTAACAGAAACGTCAGCTCGGGTGTGTCGGCCATCAGTAAATTTGAAGGCGACTTCACTATCAGAATAAACGTCACCAAATTCCGTAAAGTTTTGAAAGCGTTCAAAATCTAGACTAGAGGAGGCTATAAACTGATTGAATGAACAACCCATTAACAAATTCAAACTACGTTCAAATACATTTTGCGCAGCATGATTAGCATATTGGACAATTAATTTATTGTCTAACACAAGCACGGCCGTCGATAGATTATCGAGTAAATTTTCAGTAGTGGTAGATTCAGACATAAATTCAACTTTTAATGCACTTATATAGTGCAAAGTATTATTTAGCTGCTTTGATATAGATACTACTTTTTATAAAAATAAACCGATTTACACTAGTTAGCATTGATCAAAGCAGAAGCTTTGTGCAGATAAAAGGTCTGCTGATTCGACGATGCAAGGATCTTGCCTGAGTTGTCAAGAAAATCAATTTGAATGGTGTGAGCGCCTCGATGAACATTTTCTAATTGAAATTTACTTTTTAATTGAGTTTTAACTATCTTATTATCAATAACTAATTGAAATTTTCCAGATTTTTGGGGTGCCACTTCTGCATGAATGGTGACTGCACCGGAATTATCACGTAATGTTTGTCCCGCAGCGGGAGAAAGAATAAATACTTGATACTGCACTTCAGGACTGAGTTTTTTTATAGGATTAAGTTGGCTAGTTGTTTGGCTGGCAGCATTATTGAGAGTAGGAACAACAACAGTATTCATAGAGGATAGGTTAACAGGTACCGCACCATCGCTGCGAACATCACTGTAAACCACGCTGCCATCGGCCTTTATCGTTTTATACACCACCTGCGCCGAAACACTTATGCACAATAATAATAAACAGATAACAAAGGCGAATCTCATAGTATGTCATACTCCAAATATCAGCGACTCTTTGCCGCAGAGTGAGTCATTAAGTGTAGCCTTATTACAGGTAAAAAAAAGCCCGCAAATGCGGGCTTGTGATTTATTTTAATGACTATTCAAGATAATCAGCTAAAAGCTTGGAGTTTTATACGCTGTAATACATATCAAACTCAACTGGGTGAGTTGTCATGTTTAGCTTTTCAACTTCTGCACTTTTTAGCTCGATGTAAGCATCGATGGATGCATCAGACATAACCCCACCAGCGGTTAAGAATTCACGGTCGTTGTTAAGGGCTTCTAGTGCTTGCTCAAATGAACTACAGACTTGAGGTATGGCTGCTGCTTCTTCTGCAGGTAAGTCATACAAGTCTTTATCCATTGAATCGCCAGGGTGAATCTTGTTTTTAATCCCATCAAGGCCAGCCATCAACATGGCAGTGAATGCTAAGTAAGGGTTGCCTGTTGGGTCAGGGAAACGCACTTCAATACGACGAGCTCTGTCGCTGGTGACAAAAGGAATACGGATAGAAGCAGAACGGTTCCGAGCAGAATATGCCAACATCACAGGCGCTTCAAAGCCAGGTACTAAACGTTTGTATGAGTTAGTAGAAGCATTAGTAAAAGCATTGATTGCGCGAGCATGTTTGATAATACCGCCAATGTAGAACAAAGCTTCTTCAGACATTCCGGCATACTTGTCACCTGCAAAGATGTTTTTACCATCTTTAGAAATTGATTGGTGAACGTGCATACCTGAACCATTATCGCCAACTAGAGGCTTAGGCATAAACGTAGCAGTCTGTCCGTAAGCATGTGCAACGTTATGCACTACATACTTATATATTTGCACTTCATCTGCTTTTTTAACCAAAGTATTAAAAAGGCAGGCAATTTCATTTTGACCAGCAGTCGCGACTTCATGGTGATGTGCTTCAACTGTTAAGCCCATTTCTTCCATAACCATACACATAGCCGCGCGGGTATCATGAGCTGAATCGACTGGAGGAACAGGGAAATAACCGCCTTTAACACCAGGTCGGTGCGCCATGTTGCCTTCTTCAAATTCTGAGCCTGAATTCCACTTGGCTTCGCTTGAATCAATTTTAAACATTGATCCGGCCATATCTGTGTGGAAACGTACATCGTCAAACAAGAAAAATTCTGGTTCAGGACCAAACAAAGCTGTGTCACCAATGCCCGTAGACTTCAAATATTCTTCTGCACGACGTGCGACAGAGCGAGGATCACGGTCATAACCCTGCATAGTCATAGGCTCTAAGATATCGCAACGGATATTGATTTGTGTTTCTTCAGCGAATGGGTCAAGTACAGCGGTATCGCCATCAGGCATTAAAATCATGTCTGATTCATTAATGCCTTTCCAACCAAGTATAGAAGAACCATCAAACATTTTGCCTTCTTCGAAGAAATCTTCAGTCACTTGATGAGTAGGAATAGAAACGTGTTGTTCCTTGCCTTTGGTATCGGTAAAGCGTAAATCAACAAATTTAGCTTCGGTTTCTTTAATAAGGTCTAAGGCCTTTTGTGCTGACATGGTGTCCTCCAGATTAAAAGTATAAATATATCAGTCGGAGTCGATTCACTCCAAACCCATAACTTATTAGTGTAAAGCGATTATCATGCCACATACTTAAGTGATTGGAATGCCTTTTGTTTATGTCTTTTTAGAATAGCGTAAACGAAAAAAACATCACCAAACGAACCAATATAATGCAACGCTGCACCATAATAAAGCAGAAGCACTTAAATGCATCACCTGAGGTCGCCAGGTTAATGCAATGTTAAACAATTGAGAGGCCTTCCTTTATTTACAGCTATATGAATTTGAAGTTCGCTAAATGTTGGATAAAACTGTATAATATGCCCCGATAAAATTTCAGTTAATTTTGCGGCTCGTTACTAACGTACGAGTAACCGCCATCACAGAGTATAGATAATGAGTTCATCAACCACCTCAATCGAAAATTTGAGGAACATAGCGATAATTGCCCACGTCGACCACGGTAAAACCACCTTAGTTGATAAGTTATTACAACAGTCGGGTACATTAGAAGAAAGTCGCGGCGAAGCCGAAGAACGCGTGATGGACTCAAACGATATTGAGAAAGAACGTGGTATTACCATTCTTGCAAAAAACACGGCAATTAAATGGAACGAATTCCGCATCAATATAGTAGACACGCCTGGGCACGCCGATTTCGGTGGTGAAGTAGAGCGCGTTATGTCTATGGCCGATTCAGTCTTGTTATTGGTGGATGCACAAGAAGGCCCCATGCCACAAACCCGTTTTGTGACACAAAAAGCCTTTGCTCAAGGTTTAAAGCCAATCGTTGTTATCAACAAAATTGATAAGCCAGGCGCTCGTCCAGATTGGGTCATGGATCAAGTTTTTGATTTGTTCGATAACTTAGGTGCAACGGACGATCAACTCGATTTTCAAGTGGTATACGCATCCGCTATAAATGGTTGGGCGACCAACGACTTAGATGTCCCTTGCGATAACATGACGCCTTTGTTTGAAACGATCATCAAACACGTTAAGCCACCTGCTGCCGATATTAACGGCCCATTACAAATGCAAATATCTCAACTTGATTACAACTCTTATGTGGGTGTAATAGGTATAGGTCGTATTATCAGTGGTTCGGTTAAGCCTAACCAAGCAGTGACTATTATTGGTGCTGACGGTAACACACGTAATGGTAAAATTGGACAAGTACAAGGTTACTTAGGTTTAGAACGTCACGAAGTAGATTCTGCTGATGCGGGTGATATTGTTGCAATTACTGGTGTTGGCCAGCTTAAAATCTCCGATACAGTGTGTGATCCAGCTGAAGTGTTAGCGTTACCGCCTCTTTCTGTTGATGAACCAACAGTGACCATGACATTTCAAGTTAATAACTCTCCTTTTGCTGGTAAAGAAGGTAAGTTCGTTACTTCACGTAATATCCTTGAACGTTTACAGCACGAGTTGATCCACAACGTGGCACTTAAAGTGGAAGAAATACCAACTGATCCGGATAAATTCCGCGTGTCAGGTCGTGGTGAACTTCACTTAGGCATATTAATTGAAA
>CAJQKX010000739.1 GCA_905479025.1 uncultured Paraglaciecola sp. | reverse complement strand
CGTCGCCAAAGGTAACATATCCATTGAAGGTGGCAGTGCCGGTGGTGAGCTAATGGGAGCAGTGGTTAATCAAGCTCCTGAGTTATGGCGCTCAGTAAACCTAGCCGTGCCCTTTGTTGATGTGCTCAACACTATGCTCGATGCTAGCTTGCCTCTTACTCCCCCTGAATGGAGTGAATGGGGAAATCCATTGATTAGTAAAGAAGTATTTGAATTCATTCAAAGCTACTCGCCATATGACAATATTCAAGCCAAAGAATACCCCCCCATGCTAGTCACTGGCGGATTAAACGACCCGCGAGTGACGTATTGGGAGCCCGCAAAGTGGACCGCCAAAATGCGAGCCACCAAAACTGACAATAACTTATTGGTGATGCGCATCAATATGGGGGCAGGGCATTTCTCTAATACTGGTAGGTATGGACGTTTAAAAGACTCTGCTGAGGAGTTCGCCTTTACGCTTATTGCCCATGGTATTAATTAATTTGTTATGGCAATGGACCTATTGACCTTTGATTCACTGTGACACGTGAAAAATTGACATGTCCTATCATTATCAATTTATTCACATCGCTTTTGTTTGTTAGCAAATACCGTTAATGTTAGGGGTATATAATTGTTTAAGAGATATTCCCATGCGTTTTGTCTATTTTTTTCTGTTTATTCTTTCCACACAGGTTTTTGCTACTGATCCCAATACTAGAAAGAGTATTACAGACTTTACTAAGGACATGCAGCATCATAGGGGGTTCTTTGAATTTTACTATCAAATTGAGACAGACAAAGTTTTCTTAAAGATTGACAAGTTTGGGCAATCTTTTTTATTCCAAAGTAGTATGCCACAGGGTATTGGCTCCAATGATATAGGCTTAGATCGTGGGCAGTTGGGTGATACTCGATTAGTGAAATTCGAGCGTTATGGTAACAAGGTACTGCTTAAACAATTGAATACACAGTATCGCGCTAGTTCATCTAATCTTGCCGAACAAGCGAGTATTGACGAAGCTTTTGCTGATTCGGTCATTGCTGGTTTCTCTGTTGTGGCCACTGACGGTGATATAGTTGTTATCGATTATACTGATTTTTTACTGTCTGATATTCATCAAATTTCTCAACGTCTAACAGCAACTAAACAAGGTAGCTATAAGGTTGATTTAACGCGTAGTGGGGTATTTTTAAAGCGTAGTAAATCATTCCCTGAAAATACTGAACTAGAAGCCCTAGTAACCTTTGGTGGCTCTAAACCAGGTCAGTATGTGTATCAGGTTACGCCAGATCCCATTAGTATTTCTGTGCATTTACATCATTCATTGGTGAAGTTACCAAATACGGATTATCAACCAAGAAAATTTGTCCCTTTTTCCGGATTCTGGTCAGTGGGTTATGAAGATTACTCAGTGCCAATTCAAGAAAGCATGAAAAAACAGTTTATTCCTCGCCACCGTTTGAATAAAAAGCAGCCCAGCGCGGATATGAGCGAGGCAATTGACCCTATTATTTATTACCTTGACCCTGGCATTCCTGAGCCGGTAATGAGTGCATTAAAAGACGGTGCTTTATGGTGGGATCAAGCTTTTAACGCTATAGGCTATAAAAATGCTTTTCAGGTTAAAGTGTTACCACAGGATGCTGATCCTATGGATGTGCGATACAACGTGATCCAGTGGGTACATAGAGCAACTCGGGGGTGGTCTTATGGCTCCTCTGTTATTGACCCCCGTAGCGGCGAAATTATTAAAGGTCATGTCACCTTGGGTTCACTGCGGGTTAAACAGGATTATTTAATTGCCTTGGGTTTGACTAGCCCCTTTAGTGGAGATGGGGCTGCTTCGGACGTTGCTAGTAGACATAACCTGTCTGATGATAAAGTGGATACCTCTAAACAAACAGAAATGCCCTGGCGCGTATTCGTCAGCTTTCTGCACACGAGGTAGGGCACACCTTAGGTATTTCTCATAACTTTGCAACCAGCGAATATGGTCGAGAATCAGTGATGGATTACCCGCATCCTTTGGTGAGTGTTAAGGATGGTAAAATTAGTTTAGATAATGCTTACGATGTGGGCATGGGAGTGTGGGATAAATATGTGGTGGCTTATGGTTATCAAGAATACCCCGATGCCATTACCGAACAACAAGCGTTAAAACATTTAGTTAGTGATGCTAGGGCTAAAGGGTTCAAGTATCAGTCCGACCCAGACGCTCGTCAGTCTCATGCAGCCAATGTAGAAGGGCACCTTTGGGACAATGGCGCAGACCCTGTGAGAGAGCTAACTCGGATCAGCGAAGTGCGCAAAGTGGCTATAGCAAACTTTGGTCTTAAAACCATTAAAACCGGTGCCACACTGTCTTCTTTGGAGGAAATTTTTGCTCCTATTTATTTGTTTCATCGTTATCAGTTAGATGCGGTTGCTAAGTTAATTGGTGGGGTGAACTACGAGTACGAATCAAAAGGTGATTATTCAGTTGCTAAGGGTGTCAAAGTCATTTCTGCTAAACAGCAAAAAGATGCCCTCACGGCCATGTTAAATACCCTGCAGAGTGATTTTTTGAGTATTCCTGAGTCTGTGGTTCAATTGATTACTCCAAAAGCTTATGGTGAAAGCCGCAATCGCGAAAGTTTCAAAGGGCGAACCGGGCATACATTTGACCCCATTAGCGCCGCAGAATCTGCCGCAGGTTACAGTCTTAACCTATTATTACAAGCTGAACGTTTAAACCGTATTGCGCAACAAAAACACCAGTTAAAAGGCGTACCTGATTTGGCGTATTTATTGACTGAACTGTTTAAACTGACCATAAAAGACGGTATCGACAGAGACTACCCGCAGCTGAGTAAACGGATCAATTATTTAGTGTTAGATCAAGTGGTACAAGCCATGCAACAGAAAAAATTGGCACCTGAAGCTCGGGGCGAAATGGCATTACAGTTGATTGATTTACACAAGTGGTTAAAAAATAAAAAGCGCAATGCTCACAACGAAGTAATGGCTCGTCAGTTGGAACAGTATTGGCGTCTAGGTAAATGGCATACGCAGTTTACATTAAAACCTTTACCGCCGGGCTCACCAATTTAATTGCTTGCCCCAAATTCGGTCAGTATGGTTAATGATACCCCAACCTTGCATTGCGTAAAATGCGCTCAGCCCAGTCTCCTCAAGCAAGGAGAAAAAGCCTTTAGATGCAGTTTATGTGGCTTTGTGTATTTTCATAATGTCGCTGCTGCAGTTAGCGGGGTGATTGTTTGTGACCAACAAATGTTACTGGTGCAAAGGGCACAACGGCCATCCAAGGGAAAGTTAGACTTCCCTGGAGGCTTTGTTGATTACAACGAATCAAATGAGCAGGCGTTAACACGAGAGTTACTAGAAGAATTACAGCTGCCCATTGACAACATGCGGTACCTTTTTTCTTACCCGAATCGTTACCTTTACCAAGATGTGCTCTATTACACTTCAGACAGCTTTTTTGAGATCCATCTAACCACTAAACCTGCTTTAGTTTTGCAGCAAGATGAAGTGAGTCGTTATCTTTGGTTGGATATGTCGACTGTCAATGCTAATGAGCTTGCCTTTGCATCAGGGCAAAATGCATTGAGGGCGTATTTAAGAGGAAATAATTATGATAGGCGAGGGGGGATGACAAAAAAGTGAGCATGAAAATCAAGTCTTATACCCACTTTTTGTTTTTAAAAATGACGCTATCTAACCACGATAACCAAAGAATTCATTATTTATAATTTCTTGTGCTACACCTTCAGGTAAATCTCTTTTCCAATCACCTTTACCACTTGAAATTTGTTGTAGGATGTTACGGGAATAGATATTCAATAATGCTGGATCACTGCATTCGATACCATGTAAAAAGCCGTTTTCTAGTAAATGACGGTACAAAAAGCGTAAATGCTCAGGCACTTTCACATCTGTAAATTCTGTTAATTGACCATCTGTATCTGTTTCTGGGTAGATAAATATACGCGTATTGTCAGGAAACAGTTTACCAAAACCTTCTAATATTCCGCCTTCTACACCTCGGTAGAATTTCTCATCGAATATCTGCTTAACATTCACCATACCCATCACTATACCTATTTGTAATTGGGTAAATTGACGGAAGTAGGCTCTGAGAGAGAAGTAACGGGTGTAATCCGAGATCATTACGTTATAACCAAGGGAATTGAGTAGTTGTACTCTTGCCACAATGTCACTTTCTGGCACTTTCGCATCGTTACCGTGGGCATCGTTAAGAGATATTTCAGCTATCGCAATCGTGTTGCTTGGGTCGACTCCGGGCAGTTCAGAAAAAGAATTTTGTCCCTGCTCAATCATGTCTACATTTAATTTGGTGACTGGGCGGAATGAGCCTCGAATAGTAAGTATATTTTTTTTGTATAACATCTCAGCTGGCACCGCCACACTGCCATCGGGTTTAAACATGATGGCACGGGTTTTCCAACTGCGGATAAGGTGGATGTTTTTAATTCTATTGTCAGCATCTTCAAAGTAAGGACCTTCAAAATCGATTGAGTCAATTTCAATGCGATCAGCTTTCATGCCATCAGTTAATGAATCAATAATTTGTTTAGGGTTTTCAAAATAATGGTAAGCGGCGTAGATAAGGTTGACGCCAAGAACACCTAATGCCTGTTGTTGCGCTTCAGCATTGTCGTCAAGCATCCTAACATGCACTGTGATGTTTGAAGGTTTTGCGCCAGGATACATCTGTACGCGCACACCGCACCATGCATGGCATTCGTTTTTACGATTAAAACTTTTTGCCGAAACTGTGGCTGCATAGGCAAAATAACGCGACGACTTAGAGCGAATGTCACCCACTCGGTCAACCACCAAGTCAAATTCTTGTTCCATCATGGCTTTAACACGTGCTTTACTGACATAGCGGCCGTCATCTTGCACACCGTATATGGCATCTGAAAATTTCATGTCATAGGCAGACATGGTTTTGGCAATGGTACCTGCCGCAGCACCTGCCAAGAAAAACTGTCGGGCGACTTCTTGCCCTGCACCAATTTCCACTATTGTGCCGTATTTCTTTTCATCAAGGTTAATGCGTAACGCTTTTTGGGTCGTTGAGCGGGAACTCACGCTCTTACGAGACTCGGTTTTTTTATCCATGATTTCTCCAAAGGAAGTGGCAAATAGTGGTACAGGGCTATTGTAGCCTTTTTTTGTCAGAGCAAAAATCTAAATTTTCATCATAGTAACGACTAATTCATTGAATAATATGATGAAAATGTTAACGAAAGGTTAATAAATAAGCGTAGAGGTAAATTAACAGAGAAATCTAGACAAGAGCATTGGATAGAGAAAACCACAGCCACAGATAAATAATATCACCATATAGGAAGTATGTTTCGCTAACATAATATAGGTTAAGCGTAAATTTGCCATCACAAGCGTCAAGTGCACAGTAAATTGCTTACTGTCTTCTATCATAGTTGAACGTATTTTTTTGTCCGTAGAACTATGCTTTTTGCAAAGGTTTACTGCATTAATATAGATAAAAAAATGTCTGTTCCCAGCGAAATCAACTTGTTATCTTTTAAGATTAATTTGTTACTTAATTCGTTTAATAGCATGAAAGTCTAAAATGTTTTGTTCTGGACTGTTCTCAATCTCGATCACCGATTTAAAGCGGGTACATACAATAAACAGTAAACAACTAAACATTAAGCCAATCACTATGGCACCTACCCATTGGATCTGTAAAAAATCTAGAGTGAACAATAAGGTTAGGCCACTTAAAACCAAAAGGTTGCCCATAAAATAGGGGACCTTACCAATACGGGTGATGGTTAAGTTTAAGTTGTCGCTGTATAGGCGTATCAAGGAGTCCAAAGAATTGATTACAAAGAGTATGCCTACGGTCACCATAAAGCCATTCAACCAGCCTGCAATACTTAACTCGTTGAGGTGATAATAATACAGACCTACAAACCATATGGCGATCGGGATAGAAGGAAATATCAACATGGCTAAAAATATTTGATAAGTGCGCAACCCACCAACAAAACGTGCGGTAAATTGACCAATCATAATGCTCCAAGCAAACCACCAATATAGATAGAATTCATGATAAGCATTAAGGGGTAAAACAAATTGCTCAATATTCGAAAAGTAGCCGCCCAATAAGGTAAAGGTGTGTAAAAACTCGCTGACATTGCCTTGGTCTGTCAACAATGCTCCTGACCAGATTAAAGCAATCAGCGCAAAGAATAACCAAGTACTAGCAAGGCTAAGTAAACGTACATAACGGATATCGGTGCTCGAATAAACGGCAGCCGCTATTACAATTAACACAATCAAAGAGAAACTGGCGGTGAGTGCGCCTTCATCAGCAAGCTGGGGA
>CAJQKX010000738.1 GCA_905479025.1 uncultured Paraglaciecola sp. | reverse complement strand
TCGCGCATCAGTTGAAAGATGCTACTGAAAGAGCCTATCAGCGTGGAGATTTAATTGAAAAGAGGTTTGAAATGATGGAAGCATGGGCTTCCTATTGCGAATCACGGAACGCGAAGATAATTCGATTGCCAGCATAAATAAATACTAAGAAAACCTACCCAGGAGATTTAAAATGGACAAAAAATCCAAGGAAGAAGATTTAGATAAATATAGAGACCACCTAAGATCAGAGTTTTCTGATCACTATGAGCTTGAGCGATTGATAGATGATCAAAACGATGAAGAGGTCTTGCATGCGAACGCCCTAATAAACAATAAATATATAACTCATGATTTCTTTGCATCTGCGGAATGGATAAATGACTGGATGGCAAGGATTGAATCACCCTCGACAACACCGACACTTTTAAGCTTCCTGATTGACCAAAATATAAATGAAGAAACTCCACTTTTCAGACCCAAATCAATAGAAACTGCTCATATATCTCACCCTTCAATGCAGCTAGAAGCAATTGAGCAACTTAAGAGCGATTGGAACAAGATTCCACAAGAAGACTTTCAAAGTCATATAAGTGCTACGTTACCAAATACGAATTATACCAACACAGCTGAAATGTTTGTTGGAGAGCTTAATTCTGGCCGAATTCCCCCATTAGAAGTATTAGTATCAATAGCTAAATGTTTCTCACTATATTTCGAAGCCGAAGGTGATCTAAATCTTGAGTCAGTTTTTTTTGGCAAGCCAATAAAGAAAAAAGGGAATTATGCTCGAAGACGCTATCGTGATTCGCTTTTCGCGAACTTTCATGATCTTTATAAGCGTGACACTCGTCTCCGAGAATCATTAAATAACAATGATAAAAATCACTACAAACTCGCTATGGAAGAGTTCAGTGCAAATTTCCTCCTCAACACCGATATAAGCAATGCATTAACAGATAAAGATATTAATGAAGCTTCTGAAGATTGGGATAAAGTTGATACATTTCTAAGGGGCTACAGGCGATGGAAAGAAAAAAATCAAGTACACATAGATAACAACAAAAAATATTTATCTAAAATTGGAATCATATGATCTCGGACAATTAAACGCCTTCTTTGTCCGTGGAGGTTCAATCTAAATCACTTAAGCTAGCTTTGAAATAACCAATACGTTACTAGGAGCTAGTATGCATCAACAGAACTTTCTACGCCCAAAACAAGCAGCAGTAAAAGCTGGTATATCTACAAGCCATCTTTACGCCCTTGTATCTAAAAAACAATTCCCCCAGCCGATTAAAATTAGCGAAAGAATAACCACTTTCGTTGAATCTGAAATTGATGAATGGATTGTCAGTAAAATGGAGTCATCACGCTCTACGGAGGCTCAATCATGAGCACTAGAGAGCACAATCCAATAAGCCGACATCTAAGAAGTCCATCTCGAAAAAACGCAGACGATGCCATGTGTGCACGCTGCGTAGGATGTACGCGGGACCATCTTGAGCCTCGATTTAAGGAGGATATCAAAAACTGTTCAGATAATGACTGCCCCATGCACAAAAGAAGACCCTATCAAAAAGCGGAAAAAACGCCCTTAGACAGCAGCAAAACAGAACAATTAGCTGACCCTATACGTTTAGACATATCAAGTGAGAAACTCGCTAATCAACTAATTGTAAGCCCTGAAAACGTGCTTACAGAAGCCACTTTAAAAGTATGTGAACAATCGGAAGATAGAGTTCACATGCACAAAAGGGGCAATTGACCCACATGCCAAAGTTACTCAAAAAACTTATAGATCGCGGTGATAAGGTTATGATTGAAAATGGCTTACTGAAAATAGAGGCCCATTCAAAAAAAACACCTCCAGAAAGTTGGTTCAAAATCAATGAGGATCAATTAATTAAGGATATAGTTAGGTCATTCAAACTAAGGATTTATAAGTATAGCGACTACAATCTCGGTCATACTAAAGGTCATAGCCAGGCTCGCTTAACATTGAACTTTATAGAGATCTTAACTGGTGAAACTATTTCGCTCATCTTTAATGTCAACAGGAAAAAGCTCCGCACAAGTAAAAATGGTAAGAAAGGTGATCCTTTACCTAAAGGGAAGTTTATTGTTGGTAAGCGAAGTAAGCTTTATGAGTTATGGACAAAACTCAATTTGAAAAAGCCGAGAAAGCCATCAGAATTTAATAATAAATTGAGCTTACTGAAAGGAATCTATTTTTTTGGCATAAAAGAAGAGTGTAACTATGGCTTTAAATTCAAAGATAAAATAATAGAGCGCGCAAATATAATCAGTGATGATCTCATGCTAGCAAACAGCCAAGAGGACGCTAATCAATTGCTTAATAGTCGCCAACACCATGCCAAGGAAAGCTGCCAAGGATTTCCTTCAAACCCAGTCGGAGCAATGAATTGCGGCGAGAACAACTACGTGTCTTCTAAAGTACGAACAAAGAGTGAAGCGCTAAGGGTGGCGGATAAAGTTAGTTATAGCGATTTTTATAGCACAGACAAAAAACTCCCAATGCATCAGAGTAATCAAGAATGGTTGGATGATTATGGGGAATAATCAAAACATTTGAAGGCTATGCCATTTGCTCGAGCATAATGATCTGTCATTCTTACTTTAACATCAATATTCACAAGAAGAATTGAGTCTGCATTATATTGTTCCAGAGCAATTTTTCTTAAGTTACTTAACACTAGTGGTCTAATTGCGTAATTAGCGAATGTTGCGGCTTCAGCTTGTATTGGCCCAAGTTTTTGACAATCATGTAGAAAGTTTGACATTTGATGATGAACCTGAAGTTCTACTGCTTCTTCTTGAATTGAAGCGCAACTTTGTAGGAGTATTATGAATGATAATAAATAATATTTTTTCATTTGGCCTATTCTTTTTTAGGATTTATTTTGTTGAACATAACAAGATACTTTTTAAAACTTCTCAAGTATATTCCGTGTTAAGCTTGGTTTCCATACATAGATTGACTTATAGTCCAGTCAACCAATAAGCAGCCACCTCATTCACTCACCATATGAAAAGCATACATGTAATATGCTCACTTGCCTAACACCGATTTGACTGGAGAC
>CAJQKX010000737.1 GCA_905479025.1 uncultured Paraglaciecola sp. | reverse complement strand
CGAATCCATAGAAAAACAGCGGATAGGCATTAAGACTGTGGTAACGCTTTCGGAACTGCGTTCAATTCAGGTGATGTTGGTTGGCGAAGTGACTCATCCCGGTTCTTACAATGTGAGCGGATTTTCGACACTTGTTAACACGTTGGCGTCCAGTGGAGGGATCAAACGCACGGGTTCGCTTCGTAAAATTAAGGTTAAGCGTGGTGGACAGACGGTGGCGACGATGGATCTCTACAAGTTGCTACTGAAAGGGAATGACAGTGCCAATATCTATTTGCGCCAGGGAGACCTGATTTTTGTACCGCCGATCGGCCCAACGATTGGGATTGCAGGTGAGGTGTTACGGCCTGCGATTTACGAACTCGAGAGCGAAAAGTCAGTGGGCCAGGTTTTAAGCCTAGCAGGCGGACTGCTTCCAACAGCCAACAAGGCCCAAACACAAATAGAGCGAGTATCTGACTCTGGCCTGTACACCTTACTTCAGGCCGATTTAGGAAAAAGCGGTAAAGGTATCGAGGTACAAAATGGTGATTTCATCCGGGTTTTACCTGTTCTCGACAAGATGGATGGTGTTGTGCTTTTATCCGGTCATGTATTGACGCCAGGCGGCTACCAGTGGAAACACGGAATGCGCATCGCAGACCTGTTTGTTTCTACCATGATCCTACGCCAGGGTGCTGAGTTTGATGTTGCGATGGTTCAACGGGAGAACAGGCGTGATAAACGTACCGAGGTCATTTATTTCAACCTCGGAGAAGCACTCGCCAATCGATAAACTGGCAGCAATATCCTTTTGCAGCCTCGTGATCAAGTGATCATCTTCAATACACACTCCCCTCGCGCGGAGCAATTGTCTCGCACTGTTCTGAAGTTGAAACGAGAGGCAACTGCAGACTCTCCGGGTAAAACGATAGAGTTCAAAGGGTTCCTGCGCCATCCCGGCACCTATCCAATGCAGCCGGCTACGCGCTTGCTGGATATGATCAACAATACCGGAGGACTGCAGGCGGGTCTCGATCTTGATTATGCCCTGCTAGCAAGAACAGATCTCGCGAATGACCGCCTCTACTTTGTACAGGTCAATCTGCGTATAGCACTTCGCGACAAGACTGGAGACCATAATCCGCTATTGCAACCCAAGGATAAAGTGTATTTGTTCGACAAAGACATCGATCGTGCGGCACTAATCAAGGCACCCATTGAACGCCTCAAACGTGAAACTAACTACGGTGATATTGCACCCATTGTGCAGATATCCGGATCTGCCTTTCATCCTGGAGCTTATCCGATGGTTCCCGGCATGCGGGTTGAGGACTTGATAATAGCGGCCGGAGGAATGAAAGAAGAGGCGTTTGGAACATATGCAAGTTTAACACGCCAAGTGCTTATAGATAACGAGTTTAGTCGAAGCGAAACACTTTCGATCAGTTTGGCCAAGAAAAATTCTTTATTAGCGACAGCAGATTCGATACTACATCCCAATGACCAACTTTTTTTACGACCAAAACCGGAATGGGCCTACAAACCAAAACAAGTATCAATAGAAGGCGAAGTCACTTATCCCGGTCGCTACAGAGTGGATAAACGAGAAACACTTTGCGCATTGATTCAAAAAGTGGGAGGTTTTACAGAGGACGCTTACCTGTTCGGTACAGTATTTTTGCGCGATAGCATACGAAAGAAGGAACAAAACGCCCTAGACCGTATGTCCGATCAACTCGACCGCCTGCTGGCTGACGTACACATATCGCCAGGTGTTTCAAAGAATGAAAAGATGACACAAGACCCAAGTGCTAAAGATGTTTTCAGTGTTATCAAGCAACTTTCGCCAGAAAAAGCGTTGGGGCGCATGGTAATTGACATGGAGAGAGCCGTTACACGATGCGATGAACTCGCCGACATAGTTCTGGAAGATGGCGATCGTATTATTGTTCCAAAGTATCAAGATGAAGTGAGTGTGGTCGGTCAGGTCTACTTCTCTACATCACATAAATTCCGCTCCGATCGTGCTGCACTCGACTATATTGCCTTAAGTGGTGGCACCAAGGAACTTGCTCAAAATGAACATACATACATCGTGCAGGCAAATGGCGAGGTCATGTCGATACGTTCGAGAGGCAGCAGTTGGGGGCGCTTGTTCAAACCCTCCAACGTCAAGGTAACACCAGGATCAACTATTTATGTGCCATTAAGTGTTGACCGTATTAACGGTAGAGAATCTTATACAAACCTAGTAGACATATTCTACAAAAACACACTTGCAGTTCTCGGTGTGGTCAACCTGGTTGATCGATATGGCAACTGAAGAAAATAATCAGAGCGAAGGCGAAACTACAGAATTTGCAGAGTACCAACTCCTGCTTAAGTATATGCATATGTTACTGCGCTATAAATACCGCATTGTTATCATAGCAATATTGGGTGCAGGTATAGTTTTTGGACTGTCATGGTTAATCGATGACCGTTTTTCTGCCGAGGCGACCGTTGCTATTAACATAAGTGAGACGCCTGGAGGTGTAAAGCCAACTGATTACCGTGGTGCAAATACTATGGGGGTCATTGAATATGACTTCATAATCGATGCTACACAAAGCAATGAGCGTGAACGACATTTGGCTCGAATGGAATCGTTTGGGTTTATCAGTTCTTTTATTCTCGAACAGAGCCTACTGCAATGGCTATATCCGAAGGATTGGAATAAGGCAACGAAGAAATGGAAAAAAGGTTTTACACCTGATATGCGCGAGGCTGTAAAAGCGTTTAAGTCGAAAGCCTTGTATATCAAAGTCGACAAGAAAACGGACCTTCTTGATATCCGGATAACTGCAGAATCACCCACTCGCGCTGCACATCTTGCGAACGAGATTGTGAAAGCATTTAACCTCTATGTCCGCGAACTTGATTCCGTAGAGTTGAAAAACCGCCGCATCTATTTGGAACTTAGATTAAGTGAACTACAAAATACCGAGGTACATCGTTCAATTTATCGGCTTCTTGAAGCGCAGCTGGCTGTTGAGTCGTTGATCTTTGCCCGAGATAACTACCCATTAGAAATGATTCAACCTGCTACTGACCCATTATTTGAATCCTATCCACCCAGAAAAAAATGGACTGCGTTTACGCTTATTGGGCTGGTTATTCTTGGTTTTATCGTAGTGATTGCAATAGCCATAATATCGGCACTACGTCGTGATCTTAAAGCTTATGCTGACAAGTACGACCCAAAAACCGTTATAACACCCTCTAATCTTAAACGTGAAGAATGGATCGATAAATGACTACTCAAACACCCCTAACTGGAGTAAGCAATGCCTAGGTTCAACAGTTTTTTACACTTACTTGGATATGTATTACTAATAGCACCACCGCGTTCTATCGACCTTACTGTTTCCGAACGCACACGACAAGGTGAACTATCAAAGCAACCGTTAAGTATTGTAATGCAGGTTGAACTCTTGATCCGTGTCGCGTTTATATTGTTTTTGGCAGTAGGTCTTGAATCTATAATGGGAGAGATTTTCTATGAGAGATATAAGTTGGATGTTGTATTTAGCATAGTTGCAGGTTTTGGTGCCTGTCACAGCTTTGTCTATTTTTTGTTTCTTGGTTATCTGCGGAACGCTATAGGGACCAAGATTAGCCTGAGAATCTATCGACTTTTACGAAATCTCTGTTATGCGTCACTGCCGGGTATGCTAGTTGTTCTACCCCTATTGGTGTGGAAGTGGAAGCAGGACCAATTACCCTTCGAAGATGATCTCGTGCTCAAAGTTTATTTTATCACAACCTGTTTGATGGTTGCGGCCGGTGCAATCGAAGCCCTGATAATGAAACGCAAACCATTGGGCCTTGATCAATATCTAAATGTCGAGCGTTGATATGGTAGTGCTAGAAAGCGTCTAGCAAACCCTAGGATTTTTACTTTGCGTAATGATGTGGACGATTTAATTTAATAATTAGTACCCATCCAGAAACTTGTCTTTGAGAGCGGAGCGTGGCAATCCTATGATGCAAAGTGTACATCACTACCTGCGTTGGCGTGTCCTACATGAGATGGCCGCATGGAGTGCGTCGAACCGTGCCGCTTGCAACGACTCGTTGAAAAATATCTATTTCTGAACGGGTGCTAATTACACAAAGACTGGATTATACAACTGCCATAAAAATTGAAAGCAAACGTTACGATGTTTTTTTAATCATGAAGCTTCGCTTGTCACTTTTACCGTTTAGAACATACAACATGGAGATTGACTAATGCATTCGAATTCTCAATCCAAAAGTCAAATAGAAAGCTTCGATAGGTCGAAGTCATTCTCGACAGGAGACTATGAATCGAATTCAACGAGTGTATTCGATTATATTTTGCGTGCACTGTACAAAATCGCTTACAAAGGACACTTGGTAGTAAACTATTTTTTTCGTTCAAAAACTCAAGGAGCGTATGTAGCAATATGGCACGAAGGCCGAATACTTTTGATTCGTAACAGCTATAAATCTACCTACACAATACCTTGTGGTGGAATTGATCGAGGGGAAGCTCCAGTTGAGGCCGCGTCTAGAGAGTTATTTGAAGAAGTTGGTTTAGATTTTTCGATCGAAGTTTTCAATCAGGTCTACGAAACTATCAATCACACTGAGTTCAAGAAAGATCACATATTTGTATTCGAGGTTAATCTAAAAGCGCTTCCCAGTCCCCAACCAGACGGCCGAGAAGTTATATGGGCTGGATTTAGAACTTTAGAAGACGCACTTGAAATGCCATTGTTCCCTCCTGTACGCAACTACTTATCGAAAATAGCGACGATTGGCATCCAAATTTGAAATCATTCGAAATCTTCTTATTGATGATTCACCTAATCGAGGTTTGCACAATGCAAAAAATGAAAAATGAAGTCTCGCGCATGCAAATAAGGAAACGCAGGCATAGGAGATACTGATTCGCGACAGTATCAACTTTTCACACAGCGATTGCCGATTGCACATAAATAGATGGGGTCGCATTATATCGTCAGCATACAGCAACTGAATTGGAACTTTATATTGTGCTGTCCTTGGCTAAAGCTGAAGTAACACTGCCCCTATAACGCTAACCAAAATCGATAATCATCTAGCCACACTAAGGCTACAAACTTCGACTTCCAGAGCGATGTTAACAAAGCCCACTTCAAGAGACGGCAGTGAGTACGAAGGATAGGTGATTAGAACTACTGCCTGAAAATTTCATTATGCAAAGCCCGTCTGCTGGATATCAACTTTGCAAAGCAAAATGCAAAAAATAGTTGTTGATGCATCACAAGTTACTGAAAGATAACATAAATTGTTTTTGGCAAGCTAATTGCAATGTTAATTATACATAGAATGTATATTCGATTAAGGCGTTATGGTGACTTTTGCTAATCAGCGAATCAGTCGAAAGTTAATCGATTGAGTTTCATGAGTTTTGCTTTACTAACTAACGAGTATTACCCATAAAGCATTCACGTGGGTAAAATAATGACGGAGATAAAACGAGTATGAAAAGATTACTTGCAGTCGCATCCCAAGGAGGTCACTCAGTTCAACTAATGCGTTTGAAACCCATTTTTGATCGATATGAAACAACCTATGTGTCCACCCAACGTCGCACGGGAATGAATCGATTTACCAAGATTATTGATGCCAATAGGAACGATAAGATCCGTCTCATTTTTCTGTTTGTTCACATCCTTTGGATCATCATTCGCGAGAGGCCTGACGTCGTTATATCGAGTGGTGCGGCACCAGGATTCTTTGCGATTATGTGCGGAAAGCTACTAGGGGCTAAAACCATTTGGGTTGATAGTATCGCTAATGCACAAGAACTATCGCTATCTGGCAAACGTGCAGGTAAATTTGCCGATCTCTGGTTGACACAGTGGCAAGAGCTTTCAAATAAAAATGGCCCTCAGTATGGAGGGAGTGTTTTATGATAGGTTTAGATGCCATCAATGAACTGATTACTGAACCCATGGCGGCATGGGCTAGGATAACTTCTGACTTATTGAATACTTCCGAGTATTGCTGTTCGCTCAGATAG
>CAJQKX010000736.1 GCA_905479025.1 uncultured Paraglaciecola sp. | reverse complement strand
TACCCCGACGATCTACAGATTGAATGGCTCTAGGGATTTGACCCCCCTACCCATACATAGCCAATTTGGTCTCAAAACTCCAAGCCAATCTGCATGAAACCCATACAGAATAGGGGATAACGCAATTAGTTTTTGGAGTGCCTAATAGTCGCTATTCTGTGCGGAAACTCCAAGCCTATCAGCTTAAAACCCACGCAGGTTAAAGGAACAAGACAATTAGTTTTTGCAGTGCCAGTAGTCACTACTCTTAGCTTCCAAAGTATCAGCTCCGGTATTGCAGAACATTAGAAATTTTTTGAGCCACCGTAATTTGGACGTTGGTGTGTGCTACTTGATAATTGGATTTGCGTTGTAATTCTACTTTTCGAACATCGCATCACCAAGTGGAGACCTAATTAGCTCAGTATATGCTCGGGATTTTTCTATACAGTTTGAGCCACTAATATATTTTAAGGCAAACATCGGCAGCTTGCCCGACAGCTCTGCCAGTAGCTCCCCAACTTGTTTATCTGTAAATCTCATTAAAGGCTTAGGCTGTGTCAAGTCTAGCGGAGGTAGACTACTATCGGATCTCGCAGTCTCAATATCACGAAACAAATCATCAGCGCGTTGCTGGGCTATGGGCCAATCGTCATCTGAAATCAACTTTGGTCGGTAGAAAGACGTGCGTGCGCGCTCCATACCGCTATCTAAAAAACTCAACAACTGCATAGCTGGCGAAATATCACCCATCCTAGCTGCTACATCTGCCCACGCAAAGGCCTCAATGTAAGTACCTGATCTGTCGTCTTCGCCTCTTGCTGAGGAATCTAATATTAAATCAGCTGCATATTGGAAAACTGGCGCCGTAGCACCGAAGACGAGGGATTCACGCACAGCCCACAACTTTTCCTCTGGCAAAGACTCTGGGTGAAGCGATAATCCCAAAAGAGCAGTCAAGTCACCCTGCTTACCAAGTTCCCGCAAGGTTGCCTTATCGTAGCTTTGATAATTTAACGGCCTGCCATCTCTGCCTTTCTCTTCGCTTAAACTTCCGCCATTACGGTCCAAAAATTCCGTAAATTCCGCTGTAGCCCGCGCCTTGTCGTCATCGTTTAATTCCCACTGCTCACACCAAGCATCTTCATAGTTGGCCGTGCCTGGCACATAAAAGCCAATTTCACCCATAGCAGACAAATAATTGGCCTCTACATCGTCATTACTATCTACTTCACTTGGCTCTGTACCAAAAGTAGCCTGAACGTCCAACCCTGCCAAATCATTAGCGTCAACCTTTGTATCTTTGACGACTGCTGCACTGCCAGCATTTAACTGATTGTCACTGCCACCAGCAGAGCCCCACAGTAGAAAACCGACGACTAAAACAATAGCGCTAACTAACGATACGACAGCTATCTTGCTCTGAGATAAAGTATTGGGCATTCGCTTCAAATTCTCTGACATTTTTTATCTCTATCATTCAAGCACTCGTTCACAGCTATGCCTCTGTCATTTTGTTTCTTTTGCATACAAATCTTTGAGTAAGTTGCACCGTCAACCGTTGTGACGCCACCAGTTACAGTCACCGCTAAATCCTTTTAGAGTAAACAGTCCTGAATCCTTGCACTCAAATATTTTATTGTCTACTGTCCGAATGGGCAGGGGTCGTATTTTTGTAACCACATTACTTCGCTTTTCCAGTAGGCTTTATCTAGTGTAGCAAAGAACATTAGAACTTTTTTGAGCCAGCCCCATGTTGCCCATTGCAGCCGCCTCAATGTAGTCCGACCACCAGCGCATCATTATCCGTCTTTGCTCTAAGTATTCGGCCTTATTGTAGTCACGGCGCGTCTGATTGCCGTCAACATGAGCTAGCGCAAATTCGATAACATCAGCTGAAAACTGGTGTTCATTTAATACTGTACTGGCGATTGATCGCAGACCGTGGGCGACTAATTTACCGCCGTATCCCATGCGCTTTAATGCCATATTGGCTGTCTGTTTATTAATCGAGCTTCTGGGATTTCTATCGCCGGGAAAAATGTGTTCTCTATGACTGCTAATAGGAGCAACTAGGTCAAGCAAAGCTATCATTTGTGGGGTCAATGGAACCGTGTGAGGCCGCTTTTTTTTCATTCTCTCAGCGGGTATATGCCAAACCTCAGCATCCCTATCTATTTCATCCCAGCGCGCTCCTGCAGCTTCGCTTGGCCTAACCATAGTATGAAGCTGCCATTCGACTAAACAGCGCGTAACAAGCTTAATATTGGCTTGGCTTAGGTCTTTCATTAACTGAGGTAGTTCTTCTATCGGTATAGTCGGCAAGTTCTCTTTTTGCGGCACCATAAAGGATTCTTTAATTCCCGCTAAAGGGTTGCTAGTAATCAAGCCAATATTCAAAGCAAAAACCATTATTTCATTAACCCGCTGACACTGCCGTTTAACCGTTTCCAAGCTTCCTTTGGCGGCCAATGGCTTTAATACGGCGATTGTTTTAGGCGCGGTAATTTTATGAATCGGCATTTTCCCTAATTTTGGGAAGAGGTGAATTTCTAATGATCGCCAAATATCCTCAGCATGGTCCTCACTAACCTTAGTCGCTTTAACTTTAATCCATTCCTGTGCCACGGCATTTAAAGTACTTTGATTCGCTAACGCTGCTTGCTGGTCTCTCTCGTCTTTATCCTGTTTAGGGTCAATGTCTTTTGCCAATAATTGCCTAGCGGCCACGGCGGCTTTTCGCGCATCAGCTAGTGATAGAGATGGATACATTCCAAAACTCATATTGGCGCGGTTTTTAGTAAAAGGGCGGGAGTAATTGAAAATCCAAAGACGGGAGCCGTTAGTCTTTATTCGCAGTGATAAACCACCGCCATCAGCTAGGCTATATTCTTTATCTTTGGGCTTTGCATTTTTTACTTGAGTGTTGGTGAGGGGTAGCGTTGTTCTTGCCATTGTAACATCACTCCATGTGAATATTAGCCAGTGTTACTATGAATGTTACTATAAATCTTGGATGGTACCAAACCTAAATGAACGGTATAGGCACAAAAAAGCCCGCAAACACAAGGATATACGGGCTTTAATGATCTTTCTAGGGCCTTGTAAAACCCTTATTTGGTGGAGGCGGCGGGAATTGAACCCGCGTCCGCTTGTCCGCTGCCTGCGGCTCTACATGCTTAGTTCAGTCTTTAAATTTAGCCCGCTGCAACCCGACTGACAGGGCGCACAACAAACGATTTC
>CAJQKX010000735.1 GCA_905479025.1 uncultured Paraglaciecola sp. | reverse complement strand
CACCGATACGCCAGATTTGGCTATGGCTGAGCCTAGCGGTTCAAACGGGTTTGCTATTTCGGGTAAGTTGACCCAATCGGGTGATGCTATGTTATTGATCAATCCCCACACCTCTTTTTACTTTCGTCCAGAAGTGCATGTGGTCAGCGAAGAAGGTTTAAATGCTTATGGTGCAGTGACCTGGGGGCAATTTTTTGTTTATCAGGGATTTAACGAAAAAAATGGATGGATGCACACCTCTACCCATGTAGATTTTATGGATGAATATCTTGAAAGCATTATTGCACGTGGCGAGGATTTCTATTATCTATATGAAGGTGACGAATTGAAGGTTGATACCTCAACTGTCACCTTGAAGTATCGGGATGGCGACACGTTTAAACTGAAAACGTTTCCTACTTTTCGCACCCATCACGGGCCAGTCACGCATATGCTGAATGGGCAATGGGTAACAACAAGGATAAATTGGGATCCTGTGAATGCCTTACAGCAGTCATTCACCCGCACAAAAACCGCTAGTCATGACGAATTTCGTAATATGATGGATATGCGCACCAACTCATCAAACAACACCGTTTATGCTGATGCTGATGGCAATATCGCTTATTATCACGGTAATTTTATCCCTAAGCGCGATCCCAACTTTGATTATTCACAGCCGGTGAATGGCTCTAACAAAAAGACAGACTGGAAGGGTCTGCACACAGTCGATGAAACCATCAGCATACTTAACCCCGCTAATGGCTGGATCCAAAATGCTAATTCCACTCCCTTTACTGCTGCTGCTGAATTCAGTCCTAAGGCTGAAGATTATCCGACTTATATGGCACCCGATCCTGAAAATTTCAGAGGTATACATGCGGTTCAAGTGCTAACCGGTCAATCTGATTTTACGTTAGATAAGTTAATTGAAGTGGCTTATGACCCCTACTTACCCGGCTTTAAAACACTGATATCTGGTCTTATTACCGCATATGACAAATCAAGTAAGCCGCGCAAAGCGTTAGCTGAACCCATTAATGTTTTGCGCCAATGGGATTATCGTGTATCAGTAGACTCTGTTGCTATGTCTCTAGCACATTATTACGGTATGCAATATTTGGCACAAGGCACACGCCCTGAAGATAAAAGCTTTATGCAAATGATCGAATATTTTGGTAATGGCTCGCCGCGCTCACAGAGATTAACCATCTTTGATTCGGCAGTACAAAAGTTGACTGCAGATTTTGGGCAATGGAATACCCCTTGGGGTGACATCAACCGACTTCAAAGGCTTACAGGCGAGATTGACTTACCAGCGGATGACACACAACCGAGTATTCCCATCGGTATGGCATCAGGGCGCTGGGGTGCACTAGCTGCTTTTGGCGCACGCAGTGTCAATGGCAGTAAAAAACTTTATGGCTATCGGGGTAATAGTTTTGTCGCGGTGGTGGAATTTGGCGATAAGGTAACAGCAAAATCATTGTTGGCCGGCGGCCAAAGTGGTGATCCTGCATCGCCGCATTTTTACGATCAGGCGCAACGTTATGCCCAAGGGCAATTCAAAGATGTGGCTTATTACAAAGAAGATGTGTTGAAACGGGCTGTCGAGCGTTATCAACCGGGTAAGCGCTAATAAATTGCGTATTGCCCCTGGTCAATTATAAAAACAGCTGCTGACCTTTGAGGGTATTTTTACGCATATCTTCTTCGGGGTGGGTCTTGAGTAACTATACTAGCGAGTTAAATGTAGAGCCCAATATTTCGTAAATAAGCCTTGCTGCGAGCTTGGCGGTTCTGTTGTCAATATCATAGGTGGGATTCATCTCGGCAATATCTGCCAGGCGCCAGTTGTAGTCAAAAGCAGATTGTGACTGAGCTATCCAATGCAGCATGTTGATCACAAATTCTACTGAAATACCTAACGCGCTGGGTGCACTGACGCCAGGTGCAATACTTGCCGGAAATGCATCCAGGCAAACAGTGACATAAAGCTCATCGACTTCTTTTAACATTGGCTCAAGTAATTGTTTGGCGGCGTTAAGGTTGCAATCAATATCCAACAGATAGCGTGTTTTGGTTTGTTTGGCATAGGCAAAAAGTGCCGAGGTATTGGATGCTGCAGCGACCCCTAAACACGCATAATCAAACGGCTTCTGATGAGTTTGGCAATATTCGGCAATCTGTCTAAAAGGCGTACCTGAACTGGTTTGTTTAGAAGGATTACGCAGATCAAAGTGCGCATCAAAATTAATAATACCTATTTTTTTGTTGGGTTCAGCCCCAAGATGCTGAGTCAAACCCTGGTAACTGCCCCAAGCCATTTCGTGTCCACCTCCTAAGCCAATAACAAATGAGTGTTGATTAAGGCTTTGCGCGATTTGCTGGGCATAGTGATGTTGGGCATCGGCCAAGTGTGATGCAGCAACGATATTGCCCGCATCCCATAAACTACAGTCTGCATGCCAGGCTTGGTTGGCTAATGCATGACGTATTCCATTTGGGCCTTTTGCTGCACCTACTCGACCTTTATTGGCAGCCACACCTAAGTCACATTCAAAACCCAGTAAACTACAACTCTTGGTTTGTTTCTGGTTATTCATCACCTGATGCCATCGTAGGCCATGTTGACCCTCTTCAGTATCTTCGCGGCCTTGCCACTGGTATGTTTTATCGAGTGTTGTCATCATGCTTAACACCACTTTCCAGCAAACCACTTAGCAGAAGGTCGATGCTGGTTAATGGCATACACCAGCTCTGACGGATGTGCTATGTCCCATAAACATAAGTCTGCATCCATTCCCGCTTTAACTTGCCCCTTGTTTGGTAGGTTCAGTGCTTTTGCGGCATGAAGGGTAACACCATACAGTACCTCTTCTGGTGTCAAACCAAACAACACACTCGCCATATTCATTATGGTTAAAATGGATGCAATAGGTGAACTTCCAGGATTTAAATCGGTGGCTATGGCAATAGGCACCTTGTTAGCCCTAAGTGCCGCTACAGGCGGTTTTTGAGTTTCACTCAGATAATAAAATGCGCCGGGTAACAACACCGCAACCGTACCTGATTGTTTTAATGCGGGGATATCTTTAGGGTCTAAATATTCAATATGATCGACAGAAATAGCAGCAAATTCAGCGGCAAGTTTGGCACCCTTCAAATCAGAAAGTTGTTCAACATGAGCCTTCACATCGAGTGCGTGTGTTTGAGCGGCTGAAAAAATTTTGCGGCATTGTGTGGGTGAGAAACCAATGCTTTCACAAAATACGTCGACGCAGTTTGCTAATTGTTGTTGAGCGACAACAGGTATCACCTGATCGCAAATAAATTGTACATAGTCATCTGGACTTGAACGGTATTCTTTAGGCACTGCGTGAGCACCCAGGTAAGTGGTAACGATATTAACAGGTAAATATTCAGCAATATGTTTGGCGACTTTGAGCATTTTTAATTCGGTATGCAAGTCCAAACCATACCCCGACTTCACCTCAATACAGGTCACCCCTTCTTCTGCCAATCTTGCAGCACGCTTAATGGCACTGCTGAGGAGTGTTTGTTCAGATGCTGCTCTGGTGGCATTCACCGTACCTTGAATGCCGCCACCTTGTTGGGCTATTTCTGTGTAGGTTTTACCCTGTAGGCGTTGCTCAAACTCGTTGGCTCTATTGCCGCCATAAACAAGATGAGTGTGACAGTCAATAAATCCAGGAAGTAACCACTTATTTTCGCCATCGTATTTTTGAGTCGATTCATATGATTCTTCTGATGCATCGAATATGGCAAGTACTTTAGCGTTTTTTATGGCGACCGAAGATCCAGTGAGAATGCCATAGGTGTTGCCATTTTTTTGCATCGAAGCAATGCGCACATTGTCTATTACTACGTCACATTGCTTAGTCATAGCCTGTACCCTTTTTTTTATCTGCACATGAGTTTACTTGTACATACTTGTATATACAAGTATGTACAAGTGTATTAATATCAATTTATTCTTACATACTGAAGTGGTTGATGATGAATAATAAATCTTCGGTGCAAGCCAGATTTGTCCAAATTAAGTCTGCATTATTAGACAAAATTGAACTTGGCGACATGCGCCCGGGTGACAAAGTACTGTCAGAAAATCAGTTGGCAGCCAGTTTTGGCGTGAGTCGTATGACCGCTCGCCGCGCTTTGACCGAGTTAGTGAATGAAGGGACTTTAGCCCGTTCTCAAGGTATCGGTACCTTTGTTTCTGACAGCAGACCCATGAGTTCGATTCTTGAAATACGCAGTATAGACGACGAGATCACCCAGCGTGGGCATCGTTATTCAAACAAAGTGTTAGGTGTGGATACACTACATGCATCTGAACGACAAAGTGTGTGGTTAGGAGTGGCAGTCAACAGTGTGATTTTTCAAACTAAAGTCGTGCATATGGAAAATGGTCTGATTATTCAATTAGAAGACCGCTTGGTTAATCCTGCCTTAGCGCCCGAATATATCCAACAAGACTTTACTCAGACTACCGCCAATCATTATTTGAGCAAAGTAGCGCCTCTCACTCAGGCCGATCATTCTGTTGAAGCTATATCGCCCGATAAAGAATTAGCCGCTGTGTTGGCTATTGATATCACTCAACCCTGTTTGAAAATGAGTCGCCGCACTTATTCAAGCAAAGGCATAGTGAGTTATGCCCGTTTATATCATCCAGGTAACCGCTATCGAATTGGCGGACACCTTGATTTTCATCCTGCACATTAGGACATTTTTATGAATCGTCATGAACCCAGTCGCATTATCCGCGCACCTAGAGGCAATCAACTCAACGCTAAGAGTTGGCAGACAGAAGCGCCTCTTAGAATGTTAATGAATAACCTTGACGCGGAAGTGGCCGAGCATCCCCAGAGTCTGGTGGTGTATGGTGGCATTGGGCGCGCCGCTAGA
>CAJQKX010000734.1 GCA_905479025.1 uncultured Paraglaciecola sp. | reverse complement strand
GATTTGCGTGCTCGGCGCGGCCGGAAATTCGTTGCCGTCTTTCAAGAAGCCCGTGTTTACACCTGCTCGTAGAGCAACCGTTTCATACTCAGTGTCTAGCAAACCAAGGTTCACACCCAGTGTGAAGTTATCGGTAGCAGCCCAAAGTAACTCAACTTCAGCGCCTGAAAGCGTCGCTTCACCAGCGTTTAGCACGTTCATTACAATCGCGCCCGAAGCAAGAATATCGGTCAACTCTAACTGCAGGTCTTCGTAGTCATAATAAAAAACCGAGGCATTTAATCGCACACTACCATCAGCTAATTCTGATTTAAAGCCTACTTCATAAGAGGTTAAGACCTCTTCTTCAAAACGCGCAAAGCTATTCACGTCACCAGACAGGCCACCATCTCTATAGCCTTCAGTAATACTACCGTAAAGCATAACATCATCAGTTGCCTGATAAGTTAAGCCAACTTTAGGTGATACACGATCGAACTCGGCTGAACCTGAGTTTGAACCAACTGAAGCGGGTACAAACGCGGTTAAACATGCGGGTTGATCGGCAGGATTAACGCCTGGCGCGTTTACGAAACACTGGCTAAGGCCAGCGAGTTGCGCTGCGAAAGGAATGTCGGTAAAAGTTGTCTCAGTCAAGGCGTTTGATTTCTCAGATTCACCGTAACGAAGGCCTGCGGTTAAGGTTAATTTGTCCGTTACACCCCAGTCCCATTGTGTGAACACCGCAAACGACTCAGTGTTGCTGATACGATTGGTGGTGGTTGGTTGAGAACCGCCTAACACATTAAACTCTCTGAATGCGTCAACTGAGAATGTATTGTCTAGCTCAGAGTCAGCATAAAATAGGCCGAACACACCGGTTACATTATCGTTAGAGTATTGCAGTTGAAATTCTTGCGTGAACGACTCAAAATCATTATTAGAGACAACGTCCAAATAGGAGTTTGGACTAGCATCTAAATCTTCTGTAGAGATATAAGTGCTCTCACGACTACCAGTAATCGATACCAAGTCAAGATTGTCATTGATCTGGTATTTAACTTTTAGCGCGAGACCATTGATTTCTGAGCTAGCGACAGAGTCAAAATTATGACTAAGCGAGCGTATATCATTGTCATTTTCTATATGGGTTGGAACAGACACCGGCGCACCTGAAAGAACGAACGCGACTGATTGGCCGTTTGAAACAGGACCGATAAGGCCTGAATCAGCGGCAGTACTCTGCCAAGGGGTGGAGTCGCCTTCCACTTTGGAATGATCGATTGTGAAATCCGCTTGTAAGCGATCATTGGGTGTATATGAAAGTGTGGCACGCACATTAGTGTTTTCTTGAGAACCATAACCATCAACGCCTGGAAAGGTGTTTTCAGTATAGTCGTCGTTTTCTTTATAAACAGCGCTGATTCGGCCTGTTAGAACATCTTCGACTAGAGAACCTTCGATACCGCCGGCCACTTCAAAAAAACCATCGCTACCAAAGCCCGCTTTTACGTTGCCTTGAAATTCTTCGCTGGGTCGTGTGCTGGTCATGTTGATAACACCACCAATCGCATTACGGCCATATAGAGTACCTTGTGGGCCTTTAAGCACCTCGACTTGTGCTAAGTCGATCACTGAGAAAAGGTTTGCGCCGCCTGAATCAACCTGTACGCCGTCTAGGTAAATCGCCACACCTTGGTCTACGCCTGGCGCTCTGATTGCACTACCAACACCACGAATAGAAGGGAATGATTGATTAGGACGATCAGATGAAATCGACATATTCGGTGTCAACTCAGCAAGTTGAGAGCTGCTGGTCACGTTCATCAAGTCAAGAGTTTGACGGCTGACTGTGAGGACCGCGATGCCGACATCTTGCAGGCTTTGTTCACGCTTTTGCGCGGTAACGATGATTTCTTCTAACTCCATTGCCTGGCTAGTGCCTGACATGGCGATAACACTCGCGGCAACCGCGCTTAAAAGCGGCCGGCGAAGGTTCTTTATTCGGTTATGACGCATAATTTCTCCTCTGATTTGGTATTGTTTTAATGTTATGCATTTTAGCTAAAAGCCGCAAGACTAACACCATTGGCATTTGATCTAATGCTCATACTATTACGATTAATCACATTAAGTCAATTTTCAGACCAAATAAACGTAAAAAAAAATCAATATTATTACGAATAAATACTTTTCATGACATCCTGAATGATTATGTTGAGTTTTTGATCGTTTTTGTAGAAGGTGTGCGAGCTTGGATATTGGTCAGCCGTGGCTCATTTATATATGAGCCACGTAGTTAGAACACAACAAATGCTATCAAAAGGACTTTACGCGATTCTTAATATGGCTGCACCGGTAGGGACGCCAGCGCCAGCTGTCACCAGTGCTGTTTTCGCGCCGTCGACTTGGTTTACCGAGGTACCGCGTAACTGTCGAACCATTTCAGCAACGCCGTTAAGGCCATGAATGTAGGCTTCACCGATTTGGCCGCCATTGGTATTAATTGGCATACTGCCGCCGCGGCTTATATGGCCATCTGCGACATAATCTTTGCCTTCGCCCTTGGCGCAAAAACCAAACGATTCAAGCTGCGGTAAAATGGATGGCGTGAAATGATCATAAATACACGCCACGTCGATATCTTCGGGTTTGGCGTCGGCTCGCTCATATAAGTCACTTGCAATCGCATCAAATTCTGGAAAATGAGTGATCGACTCACTGTAGAAAGGCGTGACTTGGCGTGAGCTGGGTAGGGCGCATTGGCGCACGCTGGCAATTTCGACTACGTCTTTTCGCAATGCTTGGGCGTGCTCTAGTGAGGTCAACACAAAGGCCACAGCACCATCACTTTCTTGGCAGCAGTCATATAACCTCAATGGATCGGCGATTAGCTTAGATTGCTGATGCTCCTCAAGGGTAATTGGGCGCTGATAGTAGAAGGCTTGTGGGTTTGTAGCCGCAAAGTCACGCAATGATACTGCAATTCGTCCGAAATCCTCAGAGGTCGCACCATACTCATACATATAGCGCTGGGCTGACATTGCTATCCAGCTGGCTGGTGTCATAAAGCCAGTAGGGAAGTAGTGGCTAAAGTGAATCATGTCCGGGTTGAGTGGGTTCATGCTCATGATTTCACCGCCACCGAAACGCAATCCAGATCGCTCGTTCATACCTCGATAGATGATTGCGGTTTGACATTGTCCGCTTTGGATGGCGCTCATTGCATGTGCAAATGGGCCGATCGCGCCACCACCACCGTACTCAGTACGCGAGAAGAACTTTAATTCTTTGCCGCCAATTTGGCGATGCACTTCAGTTTCCCAGTTATTGTCCATCGAAAACGTCGCCATGCCGTCAACGTCGGCGCCAGTAATGCCGGCGTCTTTTACCGCGGCTAATGCTGCCTCGCAGGCTAATTGCATTTCACTACGGCCAGAATTTTTAGAGAACTCGGTCGCGCCAATACCAACGATGGCGACTCTTTTATTGTGACTCATCTTAAGCTCCCACTGTATCTGTAAGGCTTAGGCTGGCTAACCCAGTAACGTGATTGCCAATGCCATTTTTGCCTTTGAACTCGACTTCGATGATGTCGTTGTCGGTGCTGCTGACTTTGCCACTGAGTGTCATGCTGTCACCGGGAAAATTAGGTGCCCCGAGCTTTAGTTGAATGCGTTTTAAGCGTGCCGTTGGGCCAGCCCAATCAGTTAGGTAACGCCCGACTAAGCCGTTGGTGGTTAGGATATTCATAAATATGTCAGGCGTGCCGGCAGCTTGTGCGGCAGCTTTGTCGTGATGCACGTTCTCAAAATCTTGGGTTGCGATCGCGCCGGATACAATTTGTAAGGCGGTAATTGGAATTTCTAGATCGGGTAGTTTGTCACCAACCTTTATTTGACTCGTCATTATTTGGCTTCCTGTTGTTTGGCACTCGAAGAGCTGAGCTTAAAGATAGGCAGGCTAAGGCCTTCCTGTACTTCTGTTATATGAGCAGTGACCGCGCTGCCAATCTTTATCTCGTCGGGCTCCACACCTGCAAGTTGCGATGTGATACGCACGCCTTCATTCAAATCGACCAACACAATCGCATTGGGGTAATCGAAGGGCGGTATTTCAGGGTAGTGCATAACGGTAAA
>CAJQKX010000733.1 GCA_905479025.1 uncultured Paraglaciecola sp. | reverse complement strand
TTAGATTTGGGTTTTACGCAACTAAAAAACCGCGTGATTATGGGATCTATGCATACAGGCTTAGAAGATTTGCCCGATGGACATGTGCGCATGGCAGCATATTTCTCTGAACGGGCTAAAGGTGGGGTAGGGCTAATTGTTACAGGTGGAATAGGGCCAAATGATGAAGGTGCTACCCACAAAGGTTCTAAACGTTTAGATACTGATAAAGCCATTGCTGAACATAAAACCATTACTGATGCAGTGCATGAACATGGTAGTAAAATATGTATGCAAATATTGCACACTGGGCGTTATGCCTATAACCCAGCTCAGGTTGCACCATCAGCTTTACAAGCCCCCATTAACCCTTTTAAGCCCAAGGCTTTAGATGCACAAGGCATAGAAAAACAAATACAAGATTTTATTGACACATCAACACAAGCGCAAAAAGCAGGTTACGATGGTGTGGAAATAATGGGCTCTGAAGGGTATTTCTTAAACCAATTTATCGCAGCACGCACTAACCATAGAGATGATGAGTGGGGCGGTTCTTATCAAAATCGTATTCGTTTGCCGTTGGAAGTCGTACGTCGAGTACGAGAAGCTGTAGGTGAACAGTTTATCATCATCTATCGTTTATCGATGTTGGATTTGGTCGAAGGGGGGTCGAATTATGAAGAGGTGGTTGAGTTAGGACAGGCCATCGAAAAGGCAGGCGCTACCATTATTAACACAGGTATTGGTTGGCACGAAGCACGTATCCCGACTATTATTACCAAAGTCCCAAGAGCAGCCTTTACTTGGGTAACAGCCAAGTTTAAAAAAGCGTTGTCTATCCCTGTCATTACCTCAAACCGTATCAATACGCCAGAAGTGGCGGAAGAGGTATTAGCTCGCGGTGATGCCGATATGATTTCAATGGCGCGACCTTTTTTGGCTGATCCTGAGTTTGTAATAAAGGCAATTGAAAATCGTTCAGATGAGATTAATACCTGCATTGGTTGCAACCAGGCTTGTTTAGACCACGTATTTGACGGGAAAACGAGTAGCTGTTTGGTTAACCCTCGTGCTTGCCATGAAACAGAGTTGGTCATTGAACCTGCTGTAGCAGTCAAAAGTATAGCGGTAGTAGGTGCTGGACCAGCTGGTTTAGCCGCGGCTACAATCGCTGCTAAACGTGGCCACAAGGTTACCATTTTTGATTCTGCTAGTGAGCTTGGTGGGCAATTCAATATTGCTAAGCAAATCCCTGGTAAAGAAGAGTTTTCTGAGACACTTCGTTATTATGCACGCCAAATGGAGTTGCACAATGTCACCGTAAAGCTCAACACCCGTGTGGATGCAAAGACCCTCAATAGCAGCGAATTTGATGACGTTATTATTGCTACAGGCATCGCTCCGCGTACCCCTCCTATTGAAGGGATTGAGCATAGTAAAGTGATGAGTTACATAGATGTGATTGTGAATAAAAAGCCGGTTGGTAAGAAAGTCGCCATCATAGGAGCTGGGGGTATTGGTTTTGATGTCTCCGAATATCTGTCCCATGCAGGCGAGTCTACCAGTCAAAATATTCCTGCTTTTATGAAAGAGTGGGGAATAGATATGACGCTTGGTTCGCGATCGGGTATTGAAGGGGTGACACCTTCCCCAGCACCATCAACTAGAGAAATCTTTTTGTTACAGCGTAAATCAACAAGAGTAGGTAAAGATTTAGGTAAAACAAGTGGTTGGGCACATAGAGCTGGACTGCTCAGTAAAGGTGTAAGCATGCTGGCGGGTGTTGAATATCTAAAAATTGATGACGCTGGTTTGCATATTAAGGTGAATGATAACGTGCAGGTACTGGACGTCGATAACGTGATTGTTTGCGCTGGTCAAGAGCCTCTCAGGGAATTAGTCGATGGTTTAACTAAGCCTCATCATTTAATCGGTGGTGCGGATGTGGCAACAGAATTAGATGCTAAGCGAGCGATTGGCCAAGGAACGCGATTAGCTGCTTTGTTATAAAAAAACTATTTTAAAGTGATACCTTTGTGCCGATTCTGTGAATCGGCTTTTTTATGAGCTATTTCATATTCTTCCCCCTGTAATGTTTCGGTAATATTCATTCACATAAATGAATGTTGAGGCCAATTGGTAGAGATATTAGAGATCAATTATTGTTTCATAGCTTAAATCTAAGCAACTATCATGCTACCGGTTATTGAAAAAAGCGATGATGCAGTGGATTAAAGCTTATGAACAAAGGCTTGCTGCTTTGAAGGTTGATGATGCCAAACGTGTCATGAATAAGTATCTGAAGCTAGAAAAGTTCTTAATCATTAAAGCAGGGATATGCCTAATGTGGCAGGCTAATCTATTGAAGTTTTTTAGATTCTAAATGCGCCTATACATATGGGCGCTTTTTATGTGTAGTCTTAAACTATTAAGACAGAGTCGCTAAAGCGTCGCCGGAATAGGTTTCTAGTGCGTTCATATTTCCCTGATGGATTTTGTTTGTCCACTGAGGATCTTGAAGCAAAGCACGGCCAACAGCGACTAAATCAAACTCGCCTTTATCAATACGTTCGATTAAATCATCTATCGAGCGGGTACTTGAGCTTTTCCCTGCAAAGGCTCCAAAGAAGTCTCCGTTTAAACCGACAGAGCCTACCGTCATCGTTGGTTTGCCTGTGAGTTTTTTGGTCCAGCCCGCAAGGTTTAAGTCACTACCATCAAATTCAGGCTCCCAGTAGCGTCTGGTCGAACAATGAAAAATGTCTACGCCAGCCTCAGATAGGGGTGCTAAAAACTCTTCTAATAGCTGTGGCGTCTCTGCCAATCGAGCGGTGTAATCTTGTTGCTTCCATTGAGAGTAACGCAACAGAATGGGAAAGTCAGGGCCAGTAGCTGCGCGAATGGCTTTGACTATTTCTACTGCAAAACGGCCTCGGTTAGCCATGCTGCCGCCCCATTCATCTATGCGCTGATTGGTACCGTTCCAAAAAAACTGATCGACTAAATAACCATGTGCCCCGTGAATTTCAATCCCATCAAAACCGATACGTTTTGCATCAGCTGCTGCGCTGGCGAAACTTTCGATTAGGTTATGAATTTGTGCCATAGTTAACGGCTCGGCAACTTTTTTGCCTGGTGATAATAAACCTGAAGGTCCTACACTGGGTAATTCAGGGAAGGGCGCTTTTTGGGGGTTGCGCGCCATGCCAACATGCCATAGTTGAGGCATGATTTTTCCACCCACTGCATGCACTTGCTTCACTACATTGTTCCAACCTGCTAGAGGTTGTTGGCCATGTATTTGCGGGACTTTTTGATTCATGGTAGCGACCGGATCATTAATAGTTGTCCCTTCGGTAATGATTAAACCAGTGCCACCCTCAGCGCGGCGGCGGTAGTAACTCGCTACATCCTCTGTGGGAATGCCTTCTGGTAAAAAGCTACGAGTCATCGGAGCCATGGCAATTCTATTTTTAAGTGATAAGCTTTTTAAGCTAAAAGGTTTAAATAGCGAGTCTACATTTTTACTCACTCAGCTCTCCTTAAATTGATGTAGATATTTTGATCAATGTGATTTATGTGTTTTTATCCACATTACCCTTGGTTATATCTGGCCAAACAAACCCCTCCGTTAACTTTTTAGTATTTTGAATGGCTGAAGCATTGACAGTGAATAAATACAGCTGCTCAACCTTTTCTCTTGCCCAAGGTGTTTTTCTCAGAAACTTCAAGCTAGATTTAATTGAAGGCTCACTAATAAAACAATTAATCTTGACTTGTTGGCCCATTTTTTCAAAGCCCAGTTGCTTTTCAAGCGTTTCAAGAATGTATTGCAACGTCAGGCCATGCAGTGGATTGTTTTGTTGATCAGTCATTAGGAATTCTTTATTTAGTGACAATTTCAATTCGCCATTCACCACCCGCTTGGATATTGAATTTCGCTGCAAAGTTGGCCTGATTGAGTGCTAACGCTAAGTTTTCTAAACTATTCACGTAAAGTAGAGGCTGCTCCTCTTTTACACCCGCAAAGGAACGTTCAAAACTGATAGTTTCAGATAATACAATTTTACCCTCTTGCGCCAAGGTGACTAAAAACTCTTGTGTATAAAGGCTCGCATAGTCTTTGGACTTAGTGAGTGACAGCAACAATGTCATAGGAATATTGGTCCATACATTGCCATATGCGGGATCTAATATAGGAATACCACCAATTAGCTTATTGTCGTCGATACGAGCTGTTTCAAATGGAATACTTAAAACTTCTGCCGCTAATATAGGCCCAACTTCCTCAAAATTGATTGCGCGGGCTGCTAAACGTGCCCCAGTATACGCATATACGTCACGGCCATGAAAGGTGTGGGATGCCTCACTGCCTTTTAATCGATTGGTTTTTTCGTCTATTTCTCGCACCTCAGCAATACCTAATCGTTTAGCCACTAGTGTTAAAGTTCCGTTATCTGGTGTGACAAAATAATGATTTGTCTTGGTTTTTAACACCACTGATTTTCGTTGACTGCCTACGCCCGGATCGACAACAGAAACAAATACCGTGTTAGCAGGCCAAAAATCAGCTACTGCATCCAAACGATATGCACCTTCCCATATATTGTAGGCAGGAATATCATGAGTAAGATCTTCTACTTTAAGGTTTTTATCGACTCCCAATGCCACGCCATGCATGGCTGATACAGCCTGATCACTCAAACCAAAATCTGACTGGAATACCACGATGCCATTACCTTTTGCATGAGCGAAATGTGATATTTGGATGAAAAAAGTCATAACAATGACGAAAGTAATATTAGTAACTGACATAAAATTCCTGTTTTTGTATTTGCTTATAATCACTATTGTCTGCTGAAAAATAGCAAAAAAAAGCCCTGTTCAACAGGGCTAATATTTATTTTTTGGATAGTTAGCTATTAAGCAAAGTTTGCCGCTGCAAAATCCCAATTTGCTAATGCCCAGAAACCTTCAAGGTACTTAGGACGAACATTACGATAATCTATGTAGTAAGCGTGTTCCCACAAATCAACCGTGAGTAATGGAGTAAGGCTAGGATCAGTTAATGGTGTGGCTGCATTGCTAGTGTTGACTATGTCTAAGCTACCGTTAGCTGTTTTCACTAACCAAGTCCAGCTAGAGCCAAAGTTGTTAACTGCTTTATCATTTAACGCTGCTTTGAAGTCTGCGAATGATCCCCACTTAGCATTAATTGCATCGGCTAAAGCATCTGTAGGCTCGCCGCCACCATTTGGGCTTAAGCTATTCCAGTAAAATGTGTGATTCCAGATCTGTGCCGCATTATTGAATACGCCGCCTTCAGAATCTTTAACAATATCTTCTAGGCTTTTACTGGCCATTTTAGTGCCTTCGACCAAACCATTTAACTTAGTGACATAAGTTGCGTGGTGTTTGCCGTAATGGTATTCCAAGGTTTCAGCAGATATGTGTGGTTCTAGCGCGTTCTTTTCGTAAGGAAGGGCTGGTAATTCAAAAGCCATGTTATTTCTCCATAAAGTGTGATGTGTAATTTAATGCTAACCGGTAAATGCCAGTACTTTCTATTGCAATGTAAAAGCACTGCTTTGTTATTATCTAAAACTTATTTGCTGTGTACAAAGATATTGCGACATGAGAATATTTTTCAAGTGTAAGATTGACTTATTTCGAATAACTATTGTTCTATAAGTTACTAAATCGATCCAACAAAAGATCAGTAGAGTATTAATCATTACTTGAAAGCGTTAAACTTGTCGCCAGATCATCTGCAACAAAATTAAAATGAGAGCCGTTATGGACACTATTGAAAAAATTAAGCAACAAATCGAAGAGAATCCTATTCTTTTATATATGAAGGGCTCGCCTAAATTACCTAATTGTGGTTTTTCTGCTCAAGCCACCCAAGCTTTAATGTCTTGTGGTGAACAGTTTGCTTATGTGGATATTTTACAAAACCCTGATATCCGGGCCGAGCTACCTAAATACGCAGATTGGCCCACTTTCCCACAGCTTTGGGTTGATGGTGAATTAGTCGGAGGTTGTGACATTATTATGGAAATGACTCAACAGGGCGAGTTACAGACCTTAATTAA
>CAJQKX010000732.1 GCA_905479025.1 uncultured Paraglaciecola sp. | reverse complement strand
TGATCTTAAGTCAGCTCAGTTCTATGTAAACGGAGCTCCGGGCGTCGCTCAATTCAGAAGAAATCCGAATCAAAACGAATCTGTTTACCTAAGCGACGGAGATTTAAATAGAACCATATATTTTGGTATCGATATTCCCATAGGCACAGATACCCAAAAAACAGCAGAAAATCTAAAAAATCATTTGCTTCAACTAAAAAGCCAAGGATGGAAGTTAAATGCTTACATGTTACCCGGAGCGGCTACAAAATATGAAAAATCTACGGTTTTAATAAACTTTGATGATACTCAAACTGCTGAAATTATTTCTAGTAACAATAGTAACCTATTTTGTTGGCTTTTTAGAAAGCTTGATGCCAATGCCGGGGAATATTTCGTAAACTCTGATTTAAATCACTCATCTGCTCATGTGTTGAGCGGATACGGTGGAACTTATTTTGGGCATCCATTTTCACCCGGTTTAAATGGAATATTTACTATTTACGGAGTAGTTGAAGACACGAGCGGTAACCGAGTGATGTCAATGCCATCTCACTATAAATCGACAACTGGTGATTTTCAGGCCAGTGCAAGTTTACAAATGTTAGCTAGTGGAATAAAGGTACCTCGTGGAAATACCCATACCATAATTGCCAATGTTTCATCCCAATATCCAGTAGAATATGTCGAGTTCTTTGATAACGGAAGACTCTTCGACACGCCACCCTCTTACGTAGACGAAAACGGTACATATCATCGTGGTCGAAGAATTCAATTTGACGCGCCTCCATATGTGGCTACTTGGATGTCTACAGAATTGGGAGAACATGTTATTAATGCTCGATTCACTGATATTAAGGGAAATAGCTTTATATCTAACCTCTTAAAGATTGAAGTGGCTTCTTCAGTCGGTCAACCACCTGAGGGCACTTTGACCCTGCATCACCGCACTCCTAGCATAGAGCCGGGTTTTTCAAGAGTAAGTGTTGGGTCTACTTTATTGGCTTATGCTGAATTTGTTGATCCAGATTCCATTAGTCAGAATGTAGATTCTGCAGATTTTTATTTAAATGGCTCATTAATTTCATCTCAAAGTAGTCCACCCTTTTTCGTACAGTTTTCTCCAACTGCGATACAGAATACCTCCTTACCTAAAGGAAGTTGGGAACTTTCTGCTGTGGGAAAAGATGAAGATGGTAATCAGGTTGAACTGAAGTCATCAGGCTTAATGGAGGGTGCAGTATCTTTGCCAAGTGCTGAAATGAAATTATCATCATCAACCAACTTTGATGTTTATGATAATGGAGTAGTCAGGATGTCAGTTGTTTCAGTGGGAAATTCTGAGAGCCTTGCCGCGCTTGGCGAAATGGCTTTTTTCGCTAATGGGCTCTTTCTAGGCGCTAAACAAGGAATTATCAAACGTGATGAAGCTGACAATGTAATTCAAAAAACATATGATTTTGAATTTTATATAAACTACCTTCTATATGCTAAGAATAATGGTTCTGTAACTATCAGTGGTCTGGCTCATTTAGATTATAATCAAAGCATCTCCGGCATGCTTCTTGGTTATGATCCGATCATTGCAACAAATGAAATCAAATTAAATACAATTGTTCCAAGGCCTTGGTCTGAACCTACAACTTCTACTGGGGTTGTAATTAAAGACCTCGGTATCGGAAAAATTTCCCCAGGCGAATTAACTGTGATAGAGGGATTTACTAAAGAAGAATATTATAGATGGCTAGCAGAAAAATTACAGTTATCAGCTTTTCAACAACAGGTAGATCTTTTGGCAGCACATAAAATCGCACTAGGCAAATGGTTCAACTCTTATCAGGAATTTGACGATGATATTCAGTATTATTTAAAAAGTAATGCACCAGAACTTCCTCCTGCTACTACTAGTGCATTACTTAAACATTATATCGATGATCTTTTACAAGGAATTGATTATCGTTCTAAGTTCGGCCAACTGCCATACCTTGTTGGTTCATGGTTTAATAAAGATATTTATAATTATCCGTTCAATAGAAGAAATTTTGTGGCTCAGTGTTTGCAAAATAAATACGACCAGCCTTCCCTCATAACCCAAGATTTACAGGGTTCAAAAAAACTTCTTTCGTTTTGGGGTGGACTAGAGCCAACTTACTGGGAAATATCCGGACTTAAACCAACCCTTGCGCCCGCTAACTCAATCGAGGCAGATCCTCCACGACGTGATTCTGGCTACGCTATCCTTAATAATTTTGGCCAGGATCGTTATTTCTCAGGAGAGCTTTCAGTAGAGCTTATCTGGCGGTTAGCAACAGAAGTAAAAACAAATGGCTTACCATATATACTTTATACTGATGATATACGTTCCAGTATTTTTACTTCAGCAACTTTAATGTCTTTACTATGGCAGGAAAAATGGAATTTTTCTATGAATGATATTCAAAAAATTTCTAATCTTAGCCTTTCTCAAAAAATTAGTTATGTCATGAACGATTCTCGTTTTTATGCTAGGTTTAATGATCTTTGGAAAAAATCACGCATTCCAAATCTAAATTATCCATTTTGGAAATTTGAAGAGTGGTTTGGTGCTTTTAATGATTCACAATTTCCTTGGATTTATCACACAAGGTTAGGTTGGTTGTTTTGTGAAGGGCGCTCAACAGACTCAGTTTGGTTCTACTCTCCTAAATACGGATGGTTATGGACAAGTAGAAAAATATCCACAATTTTACCACCAGAGAGTAAAAATTATTTATACTTTTATAGGCATTCTGGAAATGACTGGATAATTTTCAAAAAAGAAGATCCTAGTTATTCTTTAGATCACGGAGAGACTTGGTTTCCAGTGTCTGATTAAAAACTATTCCATGCAGAACTGCTTGTAAAAGGAATGCCTGTAGTTCACTTTGTACATTCGCTTGGCTTGCAAACAGGTGGTGTTATTGAGGCTGTTATCAGGCTTAATGAAGAATTTCAAAGTGCCAAAATTCCCTCCCGAGTTACAGATAATATCTCTTCAACTGGTGTCAAAGAATACTTAACTATAGCTCACGGCCTTTGGCAGTGGCCGGGTTATCGAGCGTGGATTAATTATCGTAAGTATAAAATTCCTTATTTTGTCTTTCCTCATGGTATGCTTGATCCTTGGTTTAAAAAATCCTATCCCTGGAAGC
>CAJQKX010000731.1 GCA_905479025.1 uncultured Paraglaciecola sp. | reverse complement strand
GATCACGAAATTCGCTTCGCAACCAATGCTGATGACCGTTTCCGTGCCATTGGTGGGGTGTTCTATGATGATCAGCAACTTAACTTTTTAACCGATTTTACCTATGCAGGGGCAATTAAAGCGGGATTTTCACCCAACTTTCCAATACCCGGCGCGTTTACTAATACTGATGGCAGTGCTCGCCCACCAGGCGTCACATTCGTCAATGATTTTCAATCAGATCGTGAAGAGATCTCGATATTTGGAGAATTAGCTTACGATATAACTGAGGATGTGACTGTCACCGTTGGTGCACGTCGCTACGAAATTGATATAGGTTTGATGGGGCAATCGTCATTTGGACAAAGGGCTGCCGTCCCTGAAGCCAATGGTGGATCAAATGTGGATGCAAGACTCGAAGGTTTAAGCCCCGCTACGTTGTCAGGCACTATTTTTAAAGGAAATATCCGCTGGAAAATGAATGCTGACGCAATGTTTTATGGGACCTATTCTGAAGGTTTCCGAGGCGGCGGATTCAACCGTGCAGCTGGCATTGGTGGTATTCCTGCGACCTTTGATACTGATGATGTGGTCAGTCTTGAATTTGGCTGGAAAACAACTTGGCTTGATAATTCTTTGCGATTTAATGGTGCCATATATAATGCTGACTTTAGCGATCTTCAGCAAGGGATCCTAGATTTTTCTATCGCCAATACGTCATTTTTTGACAATGTTGGAACGGCCAAAATCAATGGTGTTGAATTTTAACTTGAATGGACTGCGAATGATTATTTAGATCTTTTCGGCTCATTTAGCTATATCGATTCAGAATTGACAGAAATTCCACAGACGCTTGTGAATATAGCACCTGTAGGATCAAGTCTTCCCTATGCACCAGAGCTGGAAACAGTCATTGGGGCACGTTTCTACCAAGAGATTGGTGATTATTCAGCTGTTTACCAAGGCGTATACAAGTGGGTGGATTCACGGTTTAATAGCCTAGCCGCTGCTGGTCGTGTTGAGTTGCCGTCTTATAATCAACTTAACTTGTCGGCCAGTATTTCAAAAGATGACTGGAGAGCAACGTTATTTATTGACAATGCAACCGATTCTCTTGGGCAAGTCGCAGCGGGTTCGGCCGATAATGTTTTCAGAGTTTCTCCAACACGACCTCGTACTGTTGGTGTTAGAGTGAGCTTTGATTATTAGTATTTTAAGTCAGTGTTTGTTTGTAAGTGATGTTTAATCATTTTAAAGCATGAAAGGGTCGACGTTTAATTACGTCGACCCTTTTTTATTTTTGTTACGCTATATACAATATTAAGTATACCCTGATATTTATCGAGATATGATTTTGCCAGAGCAAGTAAAAAACACCCAAGTTGAACAGATTATTAAACAGTGTCAATTATTGATTAATAAAGGCCATTTAAGCCAAGCATCTGAAAATCTTGAAAATATGCTTGCCCAAAACCCGGGACATATTGAAGGTATCTATTGTCTTGCAGTTTGCCAGCGTAAACAGCAAAAATATGCCGAATCCATGGCAAACCTTAACCAAGTTTTGGTAAAAGCACCCGATCACGGCAGAGCTCATCAAGAGCAAGGTTTTATACACAAAGCTTTAGGAGAGACTTTTAAAGCCATAACGGCATTTGAAAAAGCGGTCGCCTTGAACCCGGCATTATTTGGAAGTTGGCGTGTGTTGGCTGATGAACTTGACTATTCTAACCATCAGGAAGCTAAGAAACATGTTGATTGGCTTTCTAGTCTGCCCCCGGCGTTAGTCTCGGTTTCAAGCCTCATATATCAAAAACAATTGCACCGCGCAGAACGGCTATGCCGGCACTTTCTCAAAGACCATCCTCATCAACCAGAAGCGATGCGTTTATTGGCTGAGTGAGGTAACAAGTTTCAAATTCTTGATGACGCAGAGTTTTTATTAGCCAGCTGCCTTGAATTTGAACCCAACTATAAAAGGGCCCGTCTGGATTATGTGCATGTTTTACATAAGCGCCAAAAATATAACAAGGCACTGGTACAAGCACAAATTCTGCTAGATTCTGACCCCAATAATTCAAATTTAAAAATTGGACTTGGCAATGCCCAACAAGCGACCGGAGATTTTACAGCGGCTATCAAGACCTTTGAAAGTGTGTTGCAAAGCAACCCAGACAATTATTCAATACAGCTGACACTCGGCCATGCTTTAAAAACAATGGGTCGTGTTGATGACGCTATTCAAGCGTATCAGAACAGCTATCGCATCAAACCCGATTTTGGGGATGCATTCTGGAGTCTTGCCAATCTCAAAACGTATCGATTTTCATCAGAAGAACGTCAGCAAATGCGGGATCAAGAAGCGAGTTCTGCCATAGCGATAAACGATAAAATTCACTTCTGCTTAGCTCTTGGCAAAGATCTAGAGGACAGCGAATATTTTGACGAAGCCTTCTCTTTTTACCATCGCGGCAACACCTTAAAAAACGAGCAGGACCGGTATGACAGTAAACCCTTGGATATATCCTTTGATATTCAGAAAAATAATTTTGATGCAGCATTTTTTAAACGCAATGAAAAGGCGGGTTGCCCTGCCCAAGACCCTATATTTATAGTAGGGCTACCGAGAGCGGGCTCAACACTTTTAGAACAAATCCTCTCTTCACACTCACAGGTCGACGGGACCATGGAATTGGCGAATGTCATTGGTCTAGCGCACCACTTAAATGGACGGCAAGTTGTGCAAGATACCCCTCGTTACCCTGACATCCTAAACAAGATATCGGCTGATGATCTGACTAAAATGGGCGAGCTGTATATTGAAGAGACTCAACATCACCGCCAGGAAGCCATGTTTTTCATTGACAAAATGCCGAACAATTTCCGACATATTGCCCTTATCCACCTTATGTTGCCTAACGCCAAAATCATCGATGCGAGACGCGACGCTATCTCCTGTTGTTTTAGCGGTTTTAAACAGCTATTCGGTGAGGGCCAGCAATTTTCTTATGATCTTGCCGATATTGGACACTATTATCGCAGTTATGTTGAGATCATGGACCATTGGGACAAAGCATTGCCGGGCAAAATTTTACGAGTACAGTATGAGGATGTGGTGGCGGATTTAGAGACGCAGGTGCGGCGCATTTTAGACTATTGCGGTCTTCCTTTTGAGCAAGCTTGTATTGATTTTCACAGCAATAAACGCGCTGTTCGCACACCCAGCTCTGAGCAGGTTCGCCAACCCATTTATCAAAGTGGTCTTGAGCAATGGCGTCATTATGAGTCACACTTAGAGCCGCTGAAAAAGGCACTGAGCACACCGACTAAAATTCTCTAGAATAGTATGACTGCGTCGACGAAAATTTATCAAGACATCAGCATTTACAACGGACTTATTTTACAGTGGATAAAGACATTGGCATGTCAATGGCCTGCGTAGGTATGACACTCGAGGAACGGGTAAGAATGGGCAGAAAGCAGACGGTCGATGAAATTGACTGTATGACTCCTTATGGCAAACAATAGCGTCAAAACCCGTTTTTCGAGCTACCGCTCCTGGCACATACTTCACCGTTAGGCTTAACGCTCGTCTGTTCGCTTTTAGGAACTGAGCTGCCTGTCAGGTTTCGTAACTGGCGGGTATGCTGTTTACAACAACGTTGCTGATTAATGAAATCAACCATTTCCCCTGGGGATCACACCCATTCACTTTTGTAGGATGGTGAATTTCATAAAACGCAAAAACACTGATTCCATGCTGCATCTACTCTTAGCCCCTAAGGTTTGATGATTCATTGGGCTTTACATTTTCTAAATGCTCAGATGGCGATCCTTGTACAAAAACAATCTAAATAAGACCAATTAATTCATGAGCTTAGATTGTCAATTTGTTTATACAATTCTATAGTGCGTTCATTGTTTTTGAAAATGTAGATAAAGAAATGAATACAGATAAACCACGTAAATATTCACAAAAAATCGTAGACGGTGCAGCTCAAGCACCTAGTCGCTCTATGTTAAGGGCTGTAGGCTTTGGCGACGAGGATTTTAAAAAATCTCAGGTGGGCATTGCCTCTACGTGGTCAATGGTGACCCCGTGTAATATGCACATTAACACTCTGGCAGAAGAGGTAGGTAAAGGTGTCGATAGCGCGGGTGCTAAAAGTGTGATTTATAACACTATTACTGTATCTGACGGTATATCTATGGGCACCGAAGGTATGAAGTATTCTTTGGTCTCACGGGAAGTTATTTGCGATTCCATAGAAGCCGTATCCGCTGGTATGGGCCACGACGGCATTATTGCCATTGGTGGTTGTGATAAAAACATGCCGGGTTGTTTGATGGGCTTAGCCCGTTTGAACCGTCCTTCAATTTTTGTCTACGGTGGTACGATTTTGCCGGGTGAAAATCATACGGATATCGTATCGGTATTTGAAGCTGTTGGTAGTTACGCTGCGGGCGATATTCCTATCACGCAATTAGAACATATTGAAAAAACGGCGATACCGGGCGCGGGCTCTTGCGGTGGCATGTATACGGCAAATACCTTAGCCTCGGCAATTGAAGCTTTGGGCATGAGTATGCCTAATAGCTCTGCTCAAAATGCGGTTTCAGATAATAAAAAGCAAGACTGTATTGATGCAGGAAAAGCGATTGTTTATTTGCTTGAACATGATATCAAGCCTTCTGACATTATGACCAAAAAGGCCTTTGACAATGCCATTGCGCTAACCATTACTTTAGGTGGCTCTACCAATGCAGTGCTGCATTTAATTGCAATGGCTGACGCCATAGGCGTAGAAGTGACACTGGATGATTTTGTGCGCATGGGTGAAAAAACGCCAGTGATTGCTGACTTGCGTCCAAGTGGTCAATACTTAATGTCTGAATTAATTGAAATTGGTGGTATTCAACCTCTGATGAAACGTTTGTTGGATGCGGGCATGTTGCACGGTGATTGTATGACTGTCACAGGTAAAACTATGGCCGAAAATTTAGCTGATGTAGAAGATTACCCAGAAGGTCAGAAGATTATTTTACCTTTTGATAAGCCCATCAAAAAAGATAGCCACTTGGTTATTTTAAACGGTAATTTAGCGCCTGAAGGCGCGGTTTCAAAAATTACAGGTAAAGAAGGGTTGAGTTTTACGGGTTCGGCTAAGGTGTATGACTCAGAAGAACAAGGTTTTGCTGCTATCATTGATGGTCAAGTGGTAGCGGGTGACGTGGTGGTTATCCGTTATGAAGGTCCAAAAGGTGGGCCCGGTATGCGTGAAATGTTAAGTCCCACTTCAGCTATTATGGGCAAAGGCTTAGGCAATGATGTGGCACTTATTACCGACGGTCGCTTCTCAGGCGGCAGTAGGGGATTTGTAGTGGGACATATTACGCCTGAAGCATATGAGGGAGGGGCCATTGCACTGGTAGAAAATGGTGATAGCATTACCATAGACGCACAAAGTCGCCAGATGACACTGAATATAAGTAATGAGGAAATGGCACAGAGGAAACTTAACTGGCAACAGCCGGCACCTAAATACACTAGAGGGTTACTTGCAAAATATGCCAGAACAGTCAGTTCTGCCTCTACAGGCGCTGTGACCGATAAGGCTGATTAAGCTGCCTTTTATCAAGTAACAGTTGAATGAAAGTGTGCTGATCCCGTCAAGCAGTTTGGGCATAATCACTGAGATTATGCCTGTTTACTGACTATTCTTAACCCATTGTGATCACTTAGTAATCTGGCTTCCCGTTGTTTTAATTGGGTTAAATAATCTCTGATTGTTTTGCTGATCAAAGTATTTCGCTTAATTAAATCTAACTGCGGCCAAGTGGCGCGTTCTCCGTGTTTTATCACTTCTCGGATGCTTTTTAAGCTAGGGTTCGACATTATATGTTTAAGGTTAGATAAACTGGCGCTAGGTAAAATATTGATATCGCCCACATACTGCTGATCAATAACAGAACGCAATTTGTGAATACCTAACCTAGCAGCACGGTGGTGGATCAGGTTTTCAAGTATATCGAAGGCATAGATGCTGTTTACTTTGGCGATTTTTGCTGCATAGCGCCATGTTAAATTTATTAGGCCAGTGGTATCTCTTTTGTCTCGGGCTAAGAAGGGCACTGCAATTAAATTGGTTTGACTGACAATACTATGATTCACTCCATATAAGCGGGCTAAACGGTCGAAGGGTAAGTCGGCCATAATAGAGCCGTCTGCAAAACGCCGATTAGGAATATAAGGCACTATATCACCGGCTCTATTTTTAGCTTTTAGTTGCACCGGCTTAAATAATAGTGGGATTGCAGTTGAGGCTCTGACTGCTTGGGTAATAATAGCGTTGGGTGAGGTTTTCGCATTTAACAAACGTGAATGTTGATGTAAATCAGCCGGAGACACTGTGATGGTCATATGACGGCCGGTTTTTTTGAAGGCTTCTTCAAAGGTGGTTAAATCAAATAGCTCGATTAAGGCATTTTCTAAGTTACGACTATCGAGTAGACTGTCACCACCAAAACCTTGCCATAGCCGCCACTGTTTAAATTTTTGTTGTATCACCTCTGGTTGAATGTCCTTTAATAGTTCTTCATCGGTGCGCGTTCCTACCAAGGCCGCTATGATTGACCCTGCACTGGCTCCTGATATGACTTTTGGAAGTAAATCATGTTCTACCAAAGACTTGATTACCCCACAATGAAAAAACCCAAGACCCGCGCCCCCACTTAACATCAAGTAACTGCGACCAAATGCCTGTGCTGTTTCTTCAAAGAAAGACAATTTTTCGTAGAAGTCTATTTCGTTTTCATCGGCTTGATAGATAAAATCTAATGCGCTGCAGACTTCTTGGATGAATTCTTCAATCAGGTGTTTAGTGCCAAATTTTGCGTGTTGTTTCAGTGCAGGCGAAGCGATATTGCCTAAGTTGCCATGTAAACCTTCGTGCAATATGTACATTAAACCATCAGTGTCACCGCTTAATCTAGCTTGTTTGATACGTTGTACACGTTTACGAATAAGCCGATAGTCGTAGTCCTTACAGGTATCTTTGGCTTTCCATTCTTGGGAGCCAGACAACTCGTCATGGGCTTTTGCCGCCTCTTGGTATTCTTCATAAGACGCAGCATGTGTCATGATATCTTGTAATCCAGAAAGGGTTTTATTCGCCATACACATGCCTCAATTTGTTTACTTGAATCAATATAACCGTAAATAATTAGAAAAGGCTACCCAAATTGAAAGACAGTTGGCTACAGACGCCATCATATATCCATCATGAGAGATAACTCACTGTGTTTAAGTAGAGTTTTATATGGATAATTTTCAACCTATGGTATTTTAGTTTGACCATTCTAATTACAATAGTTAGGTTAAAATGGAATGTGTATATACTAAATAATAATATTGACTAGGCGCAGCTGTTTTTATGCAATTAATTGAGCAACTCATCACTCATCTACCCTTGCTATCTATACCTATGATTAGTGCCATAGTGGGATGGTCTACTAATTTTTTAGCAGTCAAAATGATGTTTTATCCTATTGAATTTATCGGTTTCAAACCTTTTTTAGGCTGGCAAGGTTTGATACCTGCCAAGCGTCGAGAAATGGCAGAGATTGAAGTTGAATTGGTACTGGGAAAATTGCTCAGTGTGAAAGAATTGGCAGACCGCATTGACCCCATTGAACTGACTAAAGCCATTGAAAGGCGTCTCAAGCAAACCATTCGGACCATCATCAACGATGTGATGAAAGAGTCTGCACCCCAGTTGTGGGCTTCCTTGCCGGTGCATGGAAAAAATCTTGTGTATGCAAGGGTAGAGGCTGATATTCCAAATGTTGTGATCAATATGGTGAACGACTTCAAGTACAACATTGAAGAGATAGTCGATATAAAAGAGCTCGTAGTTGGTCAATTGGTTAACGCCCCTGAACTTATCAACGAAATTTTCTTGAAATCTGGTGAGAAGGAATTTCCTTTTATAGAAAAGTCAGGTTTATATTTTGGCTTTTTATTTGGTTTGCCGACTATGGTTGTTTGGATGTTTTATCCTTCTTGGTGGGTTTTGCCAGTGGGGGGCTTAATAGTAGGTTATGCCACAAATTGGATTGCGTTAAAGATCATTTTTGAGCCTAAAAATCCAATCAAGTTTATGGGGTTTACCATTCAAGGCATGTTTTTAAAACGACAGAAAGAAGTGTCTCGTGTGTATTCAGACATCATTGAGTCTAAACTCATGACATCCAAAAATATCATGGAGATTGCGGTTCATGGATCAGGAGCAGGGCAATTGTTGGAATTAATTGAACTGCACGTGAATGATGCAATTGAACGATATGTCGCTATTGCACAGCCTTACTTTGCCTTAGG
>CAJQKX010000730.1 GCA_905479025.1 uncultured Paraglaciecola sp. | reverse complement strand
CGCATCGCTATTCAACCCGAAGTTGAACACCATACGAAAATTAAATTAAAAAGCTTTGTGGCTTGCCGCAAAGTGGCGCGCATATTAATGTAACGGGCCGGGGCGATCAAGGGTTTTGTTGATTTTATACCCAAACCACCCCATTTATTAAAGGTTATGTAGTAAAAATGGCAATACTAAGTGTCGCGCTTCCTATTCCGAAGCGTCAATTGTTCGATTATTTATATAAAGGTACCGCGTTATCTGTGGGTGTGCGTGTGCGTGTTTCTTTTGGCCCTCGCAAATTAATAGGTGTGGTTTGGGGAATAAACGAAAAGTCAGATTGGGACATCAGCAAACTCAAATCCATTGAAACGGTAATAGATGAATCACCGATATTCAATCCAGGCTTAGTGAAGCTATGCAGCTGGTTGGCCCAATATTATAAACATCCCATTGGTGATGTAGTGCAAACAGCCATGCCAGTAGCACTGCGAAAAGGTGAGTCGAGCCAAGCAAAACCTATTCAATATTGGACGTTAAGCGATACTGGCCAATCTGCGGATTTAAGCAGTTTATCGCGCGCGCCAAAACAGCGCCATTTACTAGAATCATTACGCAGCCAAGATATTATTAAGTCAAAGGCCAAAGCTGATTTTAGCGCTGCTGCTATTAAATCGTTAGTCGAAAAAGGTTACATCAAACCCATCGAAAAAGCCCCATCTAATACATCATCATGGCAACAAGATTTAAGCATCCAAGATAAGCCAATGGCTAATGTAGAGCAGGCCATCGCTATAAGCTGTATTGAAGCAAGGCTCGAGCAATATAGCTGTTTTTTATTAGACGGTATTACCGGTAGCGGAAAAACAGAGGTGTATCTCCAAGCTATAGAGCAGGTTCTCAAACAGGGTAATCAGGTACTGATTTTAGTGCCGGAAATTGGGCTTACCCCACAAACAGTGCATAGATTTAAATATCGCTTCGGTATTGATGTAGGAATATTACACTCAGGGCTCAACAATAATGAACGCCTACAAGTATGGCAACAAAGTGCAAGTGCACAGTTAGGTATCATTATAGGGACTCGCTCCGCAATATTTACACCCATGCTTAAGCCTGGCCTGCTAATTGTTGATGAAGAACATGATTCTTCGTATAAACAACAAGATGGCTTACGTTACCATGCAAGAGATCTTGCTGTGATGCGGGCCCGTGAAGAAAACATTCCTCTGATACTGGGATCGGCCACCCCTGGGTTAGAAACACTAAACAATGCGCTAACCGGTAAATATCAACACCTTAAGTTACATGAGCGTGCTGGTAATGCATCACTGGCGACTCAACACATTTTTGACATTCGCCAGCAGCCTCTAAAATTTGGTGTTGCCCAGGGCATGTTAGAGCGCATGAGTCAGCATTTGCAGCAAGGCAGTCAGGTGATGTTATTTATCAATCGCAGGGGTTATGCACCGGCCCTGATGTGTCATCAATGTGGCTTTGTTGAACACTGTAAACGATGTGACAAACCCTATACTGTGCACAAACAGCTTCACAAATTACAATGTCACCACTGTGCTAGTGCTAAAACAATCCCTAAAAGCTGCCAACAATGCCAGTCCAATGAGCTTACGTCTATGGGGGTCGGTACAGAACAATTGGAGCAAGGACTGGCTGCTTATTTTCCACAGTACAGCAGCATTCGAATAGACAGTGATAGCGCAAGAGGAAAAAACAAACTAGATAACATGCTCAACAGCATCAACAACAACGAGCATCAAATTCTAATTGGTACACAAATTTTGTCTAAAGGTCACCACTTTCCCAATGTCACACTGGTGCTTATTCTAGATGTTGACGGCGCGCTGTTTAGTGCCGACTATCGTGCAGCAGAACATTTGGCACAACTTATTACCCAACTCGCAGGACGTTCGGGACGTGCAAAAAAACCCGGTGAAATGTGGTTGCAGACTCACGACCCAGGTCATCCATTATTACAAGATTTGATCAATAATGGCTACGCGGATTTTGCCCAATATGCTCTGCTTGAGAGACAGCATGCGAATTTGCCACCCTGTACGTTTCAAGCATTATTCAAAGCACAGGCATTAAGCGCTCGTGATGCTTTTGATTTTTTACAACAAATTGCCCAACTATTTAAAACTGCTATCGGTGTGGATTGTGTGGGTCCCATTCCTGCTTTAATGGAAAAACGACAAGGCCAATACCGCATGCAATTATTATTACAAAGCCCGCAGCGGAGCATCTTACAAAAAGCCATTGGGCAAAAAATCAAACAGATTGAAACCTTAAACTTGACCCATAAAATTCGCTGGTCGTTAGATATCGATCCTCAGGATTTTAGTTAAATACAATAATAATGTAAATTCTGATTGAGGATCCTGTGATCCTAGGTAACATCATGCACCTTATTACTTAGCAAAATTTTTATAACATGGCTCACAAAGATTACGTGGCTCGTGGACGCAGCAAAAAACAGGCTCCACCACCACCCCAAACTTCACTACCATGGTTACGGATCGTCATCACCCTCTCATTGGTGACCGGTTTTAGCTATTTTTTGTGGAGTATCAAGGGTATCGCCCCCGAAAATATAGCTCACAATAATGCAACCACTGAGCAAGCCCAAAGCGAAAAAAACACCATGCCTGATATCCCAGAGGAAGAATGGGAATTTATAAAAAGCTTGCCTGAATTCACAGTTAAAATAGAACAAAAGGAGCAAGACGCACCGACAGTGCGTCGCCTAATACAATGTGGATCGTTTAGGAAGAATGAACAAGCTCAAGAGCTTAAAGCAAATATAGCCTTTCAAGGTTTAGAAGCACAAGTGAGGTCAAGTCAAGGTTCGTCAGGTGTGTGGTACCGAGTCATCCTTGGCCCTTATGACAGCAAACGCTTAGCCGAAAAACACCGCCATACTTTGCAGCGTGCAAAAATTAATGGCTGTAAAATTTGGAACTGGAACCTTTAATAAAAGCAGAC
>CAJQKX010000729.1 GCA_905479025.1 uncultured Paraglaciecola sp. | reverse complement strand
CGCAGATTATGCCCAAATGTTCGCGGCAGAAGCTAAGTTACCGATACACCAAAGAATGCAGTTTGTTTCTATTGTTACGCCTAATCATTTGCATTTCCCTGTCGCTAAAGCGGCACTAGAAGCAGGGTTTCATGTACTCAGCGATAAGCCCGCTACTTTCACACTTCAAGAAGCATTGGACTTAGCAGAACTATTAAAAACATCTCACCAACTATACGGACTCACTCATACCTACAATGGTTATCCTTTGATTAAACAAGCCAAACACTTAATAGCAACGGGCATTTTGGGGAAAATCAAAAAAGTAGTAGTGGAATACAGCCAAGATTGGTTAGCAAGTAAAAATGATGAACTGAGTAAACAAGCACAATGGCGTGTTGACCCCTCAAGAGCAGGTGTAAGCTGCTGTATGGGAGATATTGGGGTGCATGCTGCCAATTTGGCTGAATATGTCACAGGTGCGAACATTTCAGCTATGTGTGCAGACTTAAATGCGGTGGTTGATGGTCGTCAACTCGACGACGATGGCACCGTATTATTGCGCTTTAATAACGGGGCTCGTGGCGTTTTAATGTCTAGTCAAATAGCAGTAGGCGAAGAAAACAACTTGCGCTTGCGAATATATGGAGACGAAGCCAGTATCGACTGGTCACAAATGGAGCCTAATAGTTTATGGCTAAGATCTAACACAAAATCTACCCAATTGATCCGCACTGGAGTGGGAGATTTTTGCCCTGCTGCTCAGGCAGCGATGCGCATACCCGCGGGGCACCCTGAAGGTTATTTAGAAGCCTTTGCCAATATTTATCAAAATTTTGCTAAACAAATACAAGCGTTTGAACAAGGCCTTCCATGCTCAAACGAAACATTCGACGTACCTGGAATTGTTCAAGCTGTCCGTGGCATGGCGTTTATCGAAAATACAGTGAAGTTTAGTCAGTCCGAATTAAAATGGCATGACTTCGATTTATCTCCCTCAACCGTTTCAGGAGTAGCCTAATGAAACAAATCAAAGGCCCTGGTATATTTTTAGCGCAATTCGCTAGCGATGACAAACCGTTCAACTCTTTTCCTGAAATTTGTAATTGGGCGGCAGGATTAGGTTTTAAAGGTATCCAAGTTCCGACTTGGGAAGGTCGATTGTTTAACTTAGAAATGGCGGCGAATAGCCAAGACTATTGCGATGAAATACGAGGTGTCGCAGGTGAAGCTGGACTAGAAATCACTGAGCTTTCCACCCATCTGCAAGGCCAGTTAGTTGCTGTAAACCCTGCTTACGATCAGATGTTTGACGGTTTTGCCCCAAAACATGTACGAAATAACCCTAAAGCACGCACCGAATGGGCAGTGGAACAAATGATGTATGCCGCTAAAGCCAGCCAGCGGTTAGGTTTAACAGGTCATGCCAGTTTTTCTGGTGCTTTATTATGGCAAACCATATACCCATGGCCTCAGCGCCCTGCTGGCGTGGTTGAGCAAGGCTTTACAGAATTAGCTAAGCGTTGGTTACCTATTTTAAACGCCTTTGATGAAGCCGGTGTAGACGTTTGTTACGAACTTCACCCAGGGGAAGATTTACACGACGGTGTGACCTTTGAACGCTTCCTAGAAGCCGTCGATAATCATCCCCGCGCCAATATATTGTATGACCCCAGTCATTTTGTATTACAACAACTCGACTACCTTGCCTTTATAGACATTTATCATGAACGCATTAAAGCCTTCCATGTAAAAGATGCAGAGTTCACTCCCAATGGGCGCAGTGGTGTATACGGCGGCTATCAAGCATGGATAGACAGACCTGGGCGCTTTCGCTCTTTAGGGGATGGCCAAATCGACTTTAAAGCCATTTTCAGCAAGATGACCCAGTACGACTTTGATGGTTGGGCCGTGATGGAATGGGAATGTTGCATTAAACACCCCCTTGATGGCGCGGCAGAAGGCGCTAAATTTATTAGCGAACATTTAATTAGACCAACCGAAAAAGCCTTTGACGATTTTGCAGGTGTAGAGCAAGACGTTGAAATGAATAATAAAATTTTGGGCCTAAAATGAGACGTTTAAAATGAGACTAACAATATGAGTAACACCGCAGAATTTACCGAAGCTCAAGCGAAAAGAGTATTTTTACTCAGTTGCATCGCATTAACTGTTACTTCAATGACATTTGCTATCCGCGCTGGGATCATCGGTGATTTGGGCATTCAATATGGCCTAACCACTGTACAGATGGGTTGGATTTTAGGTATGGGAACCTTTGGATTCCCTGTGGCAACTATGCTTGGAGGCATTTTATATAATGCCATAGGGGCAAAAAAAATAGTCTGGTGTGCATTTGTTGGCCACCTGATTGGAATAGGACTGACCATTACTTCAAGTAGTTTTTGGGGCTTAATGATTTCGACATTTTTGGTAAGTTTTGCCAATGGTTTAGTCGAAGCTGGTTGTAACCCTATGATTGCTGATCTATATCCAAAAAACAAAACCACCATGCTCAACAAATTTCATGTTTGGTTCCCTGGCGGTTTGGTGATTGGATCGCTCATTTCAGCAGGCATGACCTCCATGGGTATGGGCTGGGAACTTCAAGTTGCCGTGATTATTATTCCAACATTAATCTATGGCGCACTGATGTTAGGATGTGTTTTTCCAGAGTTTGATAAAATAACTAATTCGACGTCAAGCAACTTTACACATCTATTTTCACCCATGTATTTGTTTTTAATTTTTTGTATGACACTAACAGCCACCAGTGAACTGGGCACCGGCTCTTGGATTAATCAAATACTCGGTGCATCTGGCGCCCACCCCATGCTGATATTGGCTTTAGTGACAGGTATTATGGCCGTTGGACGCTTCTTTGCAGGTCCATTAGTACAGCGTTTTGCTCCTGCGGGCGTATTACTGATTTCCGCCATTTTGACCTCTCTCGGTTTATTCTTAATGATCCAGCTTCAAGGTAGCGCTGTGTACTTCGCGGCGGTAGTGTTCGCACTTGGCGTCACCTATTTTTGGCCGACTATGATTGGTTGTGTGGGTGAATACGTGCCGAAATCTGGAGCTTTGGGCATGTCTCTGATGGGTGGTGCAGGTATGTTGTCTGTCACGATTTGGAGTCCAATTATTGGTAGTTGGATTGAGAATGCAACTAACCAAGCCGAAGCATCCGGTTTAACGGGCAACGATTTAGCCCTTGCATCGGGCCAAGCTGCTCTGGGGAATTTAGTTATATTCCCATTGATTTTGATCGTCGCATTTGCAGGGTTTTATTGGTTTATGCGTAAAGTAAAAACTGAGCAGACCGTAGATTCATGAGCAGATATTGATACATAAAAGCACTTGTTTAGAAAACGTATTGAGGAGATTGATATGCCAACATATTTAATTAAAACCGAATTACAGAAAACAGTAAATGATCAAGGTAACCGCCGTCTTTTTATGAAAAAGATGGTTGGCTTATTTGGTGCAAGTACAGCATTAGCGGTCCTGTCAGGCTGCAGTAAACCTGAAACTGACACGTTTACAGCACAAGGGTTACCCTTATCAAAAAATGGCACTTTGTTTACAGAGCATGCACTCACTGTACTTTATAGCCTATGCGAAACCATACTGCCTAAAACAGACACACCTAGTGCAGTCGAAGCTGGATGTCATGAATTTGTCCCACATCAGCTGCAACACTGCCACTCGAAACAGCAACAAAATGACTGTATCCAAATTATAAACACCGTAGATATGCAGGCAAATAAAAAATTTGGCAAAACATTTGTGTTACTGCAGCCTCAACAGCAGCAGCAGTTGTTGCTAGATATTGAAAGTGATGCCTTAACGACAGATATTGAGAAAAGTCAATTTAGTTTTCTAAAAGCACTCATAGTATTTGGCTATTTCACCTCTGAGGTGGGCGCAACACAAGCACTCAATTACCAAGCTGTGCCAGGTGGCTTTAAAGGGTCTATACCAGCTACTGCAGAAACAAAATCTTGGGGTTCGCAGGCTTATTATTAAGTTTTGATAATAACGGTAAACGCACAGAACCAATCAGAATAAGAGTAAAAGACATGACAACAGATTTATATATTCACGAAAGCGCAATATTATACGATGCCATAGTGGTAGGTTCCGGTATGACTGGAGGCTGGGCTGCCAAAGAGTTTTGTGAACGTGGCATGCAGACCTTAATGATAGAGCGCGGACGGGTAGTCGAACATCGAAAAGACTACATTACCGAAGGTAAAGGCCCGTGGGAATTTGAAAACAGAACCAAGGTCGACAACTTACTGACCGAAGAAATATACTCCACACAAAAAAAATGTTACGCCTTCAGTGATATGACCAAACACTTTTTTGGTAATGACAAAGATTTGCCTTACAGTACCGAAGAAGGGACTGGTTTTGATTGGATTAGAGCTAATCAATTAGGTGGGAAGTCCCTGCTGTGGCATCGCCAGTCTTATCGTTTAAGTGATTTTGATTTTGCAGCTAATAAGGCAGATGGTCACGGAAATGATTGGCCTATTCGTTACAATGATCTTAAATCTTGGTACAGCCATGTAGAAACATTTGCAGGCATAAGTGGCAGCATGGAAGGTCTTGAACAATTGCCCGACAGCGAGTATTTGCCTCCATTTGAAATGATGGCACCTGAACTACATGTGAAGCAAAAAATAGAAGAGCAGTTTCCTGGCAGACATTTAATAATGGGACGCACAGCCCACTTAACAGAACCAACCCAGCTGCATCTAGATCAAGGTCGAGTAACCTGTCAGGCAAGAAATGAATGTCAGAAGGGATGTTCTTTCGGTGCATATTTTTCAACACAAAGCTCTACTTTGCCCGCCGCAGCGAAAACAGGTAACTTGTCGATTGCCCCCAATAGTGTAGTGCATAGCCTAATTTATGATGAAAAAACACAACGAGTGAAGGGCGTCAGGGTGGTTGATAACGACAACCTATCCACACGCGAATATTTTGCTAAAGTGGTTTTTTTATGTGCGTCGACCTTAGGCTCAGCACAAATAATGTTAAATACCAAAACCAAGTCGTTTCCAAACGGTATCGCTAATAGCTCTGGTGTGCTAGGCCATTATTTGATGGATCATAACTACAATGCCGGCGCTACAGCCACAGTAGAAGGCTTTGAAGATGAATATTTTTCAGGTAGGCGCCCTGGAGGTATATTAATCCCTAATTTTCAGTACAAACCATCATTATATAAGAAAGATTATATTCGTGGCTATGGGTTTTCAGGCGGAAGCTATCGTGAAAGCTGGGAAAGTAATGCCCAACAAAAAGGCATAGGCGCAGACTACAAAACTAGCCTGACTAAGGTAGGAAAGTGGAAAATGAAATTAGGTGCACAAGGGGAAATGTTGCCTCGGTTTGATAACTACATGGCCTTACATCCCACTAAAACTGACAAATGGGGCATTCCTCTTATTCATATTGACTGTACTTGGTCTGAAAACGAAAGATTAATGATGGCAGACGCAGAGCAAAACGCTGTTGATATGCTGACAAAAGCGGGACTAACGGAAGTCGAGAGTTTTAATTCGGTCGATAGGCGTAATCCTGGCCTTGCCATTCATGAATTAGGTACAGCAAGGATGGGGCGCGATCCAAAAGATTCAGTACTCAATGGCTTTAATCAATGTCACGACGTGGCTAATTTGTTTGTGACAGATGGCGCAAGTTTTTGTTCAAGCGCGGTTCAAAACCCATCCCTTACATTTATGGCAATAACAGTCAGAGCGGTCGATTATTGTGTCAATGAAATGAAGGGTAGGAGGATATAAATCCAAAGAGACTTGAAATAAGCAGCACAATCCAGTGCCATTATTATAAGTGGGGGTTAAATAACGCGACAAACAAGGCTAATATTAGTTAGCCTTGTTTTCTGAGCAATAAACGCTTTACCTTATTTTTAGCAGGTGTCCAAATGGTAAAAGGCTTTCTGGGTGCCACTGTCAGTACATGAGCAAAATCGCGTTCAGTTAACGCAACCTCACCACCATGGGCCAGCATCAAACTGGCAGGGTGTAAAGCCTGTACCTTTAGAATTGAATCGCGATATTGTTCAGGCAAATTCACTGGAATAGGCGGAATAAAACGGTCTTTCACTTTGACTAATAAATCTGCCACGTAGATCCGCTTTGAAGCGAGGTGCATAACAGATAAATCTCGATCCGTATGACCTGTAGTCAATAGCACACACCATTCATCAAAACCGGGTAATGTGTCCTGATCTGTCAACGCATAGTCAGTTTTCAGGTGTGGTGAATACCATAAATTTTTTTTAGCTTTGCCCATTCTGCTCGCCACCCATGTGGCTAATATAATATCCACAATGTGCGTAAATCTGCCAATTAGACCTGTGTACCATTGCCTGGACATATTGGCGCTAGCAATTCCACAACCGGTTATTTTACGTAATTTGTGGGCAGCACCTGCATGGTCTGGATGCATATGGGTAACGACAATTAATTTTAAATCAGTCAAAGAGCGACCTAAGTTGCCAGTAATAAACTGCTCAAGCATACTGATGTCTGCACGACAGCACCCATCAAGCAGCAATAAATTTTTGGGATATTCGACCAAATAAATCGATTGAATATGCCCTTGCAACTGATGTATTTTCAAGAGAAAAAAAAGTTAATATTCAATACCAGAAGCAACTTGTTGTTCAATATACTCAATAGCTTTTTGTAAACTACCAAAAGCGTCGACCAAATTTTTTCGGCCTTTATTCATCAGTTGCGGATCGTTGTTTTCGGACATCATCCACACCCAAGTGCGGATCAAAGACTCTGGGGGCGCATTTTTCATGACAGGGGGTGTATCTCTTATTATCATTCTATTAAACTTTTAGCATTATATCCTGCTGAATCAATGTAATCGAGTAGTGTTTTAATATTAATAAAACGCTTAGTATTACAATTTCAGGTTATTGGCTTAAATAATCTACCCTATTTGTATTTCATGAGACATTAAGGATCAGAATGATAAAAATTGTAGTCGGGTCAAAAAACCCCGTGAAAATTAGCGCAGCACAAACCGCAATACGTGACGCTTTGTCTTTAAAAGAAGTGGAATGTATCGGTATAAATGCCCCTTCAAGCGTAGCTGAACAGCCAATGACAAGTGAAGAAACAAAGCTTGGCGCAGTTAACAGGATCCAATATTGTCAACAGCACACCCGTGCTGACTTTTATGTTGCAATTGAAGGAGGTGTTGATCAATTCGAATACGGTCCAGCAACGTTTGCTTTTGTAGCTATCGCCAATCAAAAAAATGTATCGATTGGGCGCAGCTGTAATCTGCCTTTGCCACCCATCATTTACCAAGCCCTTAAAAGCGGTGAAGAACTTGGTGATGTTATGGACAGATTATTTAATACTGACAACGTCAAACAAAAGCAAGGTGCTATTGGCCTTTTAACCCATGGGTTAGCCACAAGAGAAAGTGTATATAGGCAAGCGATTATACTGGCCATGGCGCCTTTTATTCATCCAGATTTGTATACAGGATGAGCATTAATTTTTTTAGTGAGTTAACTTCTTAGCTAATAAAAGATAGTAAAAAATTAGACTGAAAACCTTGGTTTTCTTGATTTAGCTGGTATCGTAATCCCTAATATAGCTCATAGTAAATTAAGTCGTAAGACCACAGAGGTTAAACATGCAACAGACACCCAAAGAATCACGTTTTTTTCTCTCCAAATATTTAAGTAAAATCGAACTTTTTGGTTGGGGATTGTGTATTTTCTCGATGATGACAATCGTTTTTGCCAAACACCTTTCACCCGAAACTGAGCCTTATGCTTGGATTGGCGCCATAATTGGTGCAGGTGTTATAGGTTGGGGAATGGCACGTAAACACAAACGAGGCTAATGCAGGCCATAGTAAGTTAAGCAAGCCATTTACCCCTTAAACACCAAGCTCACCACTACTCCAAATTTATTTTTAAGGTATCTATTCTGATGTCACCTTGTCGATATTGGGCAATGATTTTATCTAACATCTGGGCGAATAACTCAGGCTCACCATGAAAAGTCGAGTTAGATACCATTACTTGACCATCAAATATCCTAGTAGCATAAGCTAACTGTCGGTCAAATTAGGCAAAGTAGTGTTAGTGACGACTTATCAAAAGTTAAAGTGTCGGTTCAACATCAAGGGGAGCCCATGAAAAACGCATTAGAGCCTAATGCTAAGACCAGACAATCAGGACTAAATGTTTTATGGGCCAGACAGAAAATTAGTCAACGGACTAGGAATAATAACAACGATAGATTTGATGTGGATCAATCCAGCTTAACCTTGATTACCTGTTACCCCTTTGATAGTGTGATGCCATACCCAACTTATATATATTTTTTGCGAGCAATTGCGATTTAATCTCAATCTGTCATCAGTTAAAGACATAAATAACAACTTTTTCTGACGAATATGACCTAAACTTTGTAAACTCACTACTTATATAGTTTGTAAACATTGAATGGAATTCGCAAAAGTCTTTTTTAAGAGCGCATTAAGCGAAAAACACTTCATTAAAAACACAACGAGGAATAAAAATGACTTTATCAAAAACTACTCTAGCAATAACATTTGCCTTACTCAGTATTGGGATAAGCGCTTGTACTGATAATCAAAAAGAATCAGCTCAGGAGGCAGAAACAGAGACCAAAGAAATGGTCTCCAAGGCGAAGGAAAAATCATTAGAGTTATATGACAAAACCAAAGAAGGTGCACCTCAGCTTGACGACAGCGCAGTAGATATGACAGGTGATTTAAAAGAGAGCACAACTGAGGCTTATGAAGAATCCGAGGTTAAGACTAGTGAAGCATACGATGCCTCAGCCGAAAAAGCATCTGACGTTATGGATGCTACAAAGGAAAAAGCGGCAGAATTAAAAACTGATGCAGCTGAAAAACTAAAAGAAGCATGTATCGCTACTCAGAAAAAGTTAGGGAAAGATCCTGAAGACTGTTAATGCAGTGTTCTTCAATTAGCGACAAAAGGGCGTTTTGCCCTTTTGTTTTTTAGCCTAGTTGAAAAATGTGAGCTAATCCATATTATCTCTTACCAACACCTAAATTGAGTTTTCATAATATCTGAGACTATATTTGCTACATCAAAAAGTAAAAAAGATAAGCAGTGACAAAAATATTAGCCTTCTAACAATAACCTACTCATTAAACAAATCTAAAAATTTACTCATAAGCTTGAATTGATCTCAGGAAACACAATATTATGTCCTAGAGACAGCCA
>CAJQKX010000728.1 GCA_905479025.1 uncultured Paraglaciecola sp. | reverse complement strand
TAACCGTATTGTAGAAATACTCAGGAATGACAAAAAGTCATAACAAATCAAGTAAGAGGGACGCCAAAAATCGGCACCCCTTCTTGAGACGTTATGTATCTAGGAGTATCCAGTGACAGAATCTGAATTATTAGCGATTTCTCACCAATTAGTAACCCGTATGGATGTAACATTGGAGTTCTGGATCAGCGGTACATTTGCTGTGTTGGTGACGTTTTTCTTTGTAGGAAATCGAGCGACGGCGAAATTAAAGTGGCTGAGTGTATCTTTGTATTTCATATTTAGTTGTTCAATGGTCTTTCGCTATATTCAACTAGGTGGGATCTACACAACTATCAGAGCAGACTTAGAACAACTAGGCTCGAATTATATGATCCCGGCTGGTGGAAATGTAACCGCTGCTGTTCTGACAATTTTTTTACTTGTAGCTGGAACGCTAATAACAGCGTACTTCATATTTAGCAAAGATAAGATTGTACAGAGCGATGGTGCAAACGACACATAACAAGTCAGGGGTTGGGACGCGCTAGCGCTCGCCTCAACCTGAAACGTTATACCTCAAAGCACCATTAGGTAAGTTGCATTATGCATTGGAAAATAGATCAAAAAAAATTAGTCACTGTGTTTGAAGTTTCAGGCTCTGTATTAGCAATGATCTATGCATTTCTCATAGCATCAAATACAGGAAACGAAATACTCGGCTTCAGTCTGCTATTACTATCAGCTTTGCTGTTTGCGGGATGGGGTTTCATCGATAAACGCTGGGCGTTTTTTGCATTGCAATTTTTCTATGCTGTTTCTGCAATAATCGGGCTAGTACGATGGAGCTAACATCATCAACATAAAAGGTATAACAAGTTGCTCAATGAACGCCTGCCGCTGGACAACTTTAAGCGCTGCTTCGCAGCAAAGTTGCCCTTTAGCAAGGCGTTAGAATACTGAGGAAGCTATGGATAACATTTCAACAAAAAAAATTCTCGAACGGTCTACTTGTCTAGAGGTTGATAACCACGAAGACAGGTATAACAAATCCTATTACCACTTTGTTAATTACTTCTCGGGAAAAGATGAGCTGACAGAGCAAGATTTAGTCGTTGGCGCAAATTTTACTTACGGGTGGATGCCAACAATATTAAATTTCAAAAGTGACGAATTCGCGACAGCTGTTTCGATTCTTAATGAGGCAAAACGACCCAATAGAATATCTGACGAAAATATAAAAACCTTAAAGCGACTTATTAACAACTCACTCGTTGGTGTGTCTAAGCTTCTACACTTCATTAATCCTGAGGTTTATGCAATATGGGATAGCCGAGTTTGCAATTTCCTTACAGGGAAATCCCACAAGCAGAAAGTTGAAAAAATCGAGTTGTTCTGGTCATATTTAGACCTTTGTCAAAGGGTGTCTTCTGATCCTGAGTTTAACGCCATACACGAAAGGCATGTTGAAAAAACTGGATTCCAAATAACACCCATGAGAACAGTTGAGCAAATAATGTTCATATGTAGCAATGAGCCCCTAGTGCAGTAATGCTAACAAGGCGTTCAAAAATTGCCAACAAGTTGGCTGGACCTCCGCAAGCTGCCGAACCCAATACATGAGCCTGCACTCTATAAACTTGATGTTATTAATGCCGTCCAAATCCTTGATGATCTTCGGTCACCTCCTGGAAACAGGCTTGAACCATTAAAAGGTGATTTTAAGGGCCATCATAGTATTTGTATAAATTCTCAGTGGCGCATTGTATTCCGCTGGAAGGCAGGTGGTGCCCATGATGTTCAAATCATGGACTACCAACAAACAGAGGTGGCTACCTTATGATCCCTTCAAATAGAACTGCAACACACCCGGGTATTATTTTGCTCAAAGAGTTTTTACAACCTCCTGAGTTAACTCAAAAAGCCCTGGCTATGCAGGTTGACATCCCGATTCAGTGTGTTAACGAAATTGTGCGAGGCAAACGCGGCGTTACACCTTAAACCGCTTGGTTGTTATCCAAGGCATTGCGAACTACTCCAGAATTTTGGCTCAATTTACAATCGGTACATGATTTATCAGCCAATCGCCCTGATCATCATATCCAACCACTATTTGCAGTAGGCAGGTAACCATTTTAGCCAAGGCGACCGCAAAAACACGGCGCTTGCAAAAGGCGTTAGTGCTACCGTAATCAATAAGTATTACACTTTCGTTTTATGGCCAGCATGAATAGAGAAATATGAAATGATCAAAATGGTAATGTGTATCACAAAACGTCCAGGTCTCTCTAAGGAAGAGTTCAGAGATTATTGGCTAAATAAGCATGGGCCACACTTTGTAAAAGTTGCCAAAGATTATCGCGCTAAGAGGTATATACAAAGTCATACTATAGATTCGCGATTAAATTCCATGGTGCGTGATATCAGGGGCATGACCAAAGAATATGACGGAATAGCCGAAATATGGTGGGAATCTGAAGACGATTATATACAAGGACTAAATTCTCCCGTGATGAAAAAGCATGGTGCAGAATTTCTTGCAGATGAAAGAGAGTTTGTAGACTTAGAAAACTCGACAGTATTTTTTACTGTTGAGCATGAGTTAATTTAATGTTCATTTAAGCACTAACAAATCAGTAAATGTGACCGCTAAAGCGGCACTTCCTGCTGGCGTTATGCAGATAAGTATTCAATTAGAGATTAGACGATAAATCGTATTGTAGTGACAGGCTCTAGTTGTAATGGGAAGTCTACATTTTCTCAATGTTTAGCTCATAAGCATAAAGTGGAACATATAGAATGTGATCAATTACATTGGTTACCTCATTGGGTAGAAAGACCAGATGATGACTTTAGAGCTTTAGTGAGTATAGCCGTATCATCTGATTCTTGGGCTGTAGATGGAAATTATTCAGTTGCTCGTGATATTGTTTGTCCAAGAGCCACCCAAATAATATGGCTTTATCATTCTTTTAGTTTAGTGTTATATCGTTCTATTACACGTTCAATTCATAGAGCAACAACTAAAACGGAATTATTCGCAGGTAATGTTGAATCTTTCAAGCAAACATGTTTTGCCCGTTAATTGGCGTTAGGCGAATATGACGCAAATTGTCGCTGACAGAAAAGATTTTGTCAGTATTTTGTCACTATATTGTCGTGTTAGTTGTGTTCAGAAAGTGTCATAAAGGTAGGCACAGTGAAGGGGAGATAGATGAATATTCAACAACGTCGATTAGAAAAGGAATGGTCACAGGATCAACTTGCCCAATATTCAGGATTAAGTACGCGTACGATCCAGAGAATTGAGAGCGGACAGAAAGTTGGACGAGAATCATTAAAATGCCTTGCAGCTGTATTTGAAATTTCTACTAATACTTTAACGCAGGAGCAAAACATGAACGAACCGAAAGTAGCACAACACTTGCATAGTAATAAAGTAGAACGTGAAGCAATTAATTTCGCTCAATTAATATTTAGAGGACCAAAAAAGGGGGCTAAAGATCCTCTTATGAAAATCGAAAGGGATGCCATTAATACAGTTAAGGGTATATTGAAAACGTTACAGACATAATCGTTTTGGGTATTCTTTTCGCCCAATAAGCGCTTCAAAGTGAGAAATGATGTTGGTTGTTTTCGTTCCCTTACATTTTAGCAAACAAATTTTAGCCCCTTATTAGGACGTTATGTTTTTAATTAACGTCAGTGTTTTAATCTTAAAAGTGAGTGTATAGTTAGTATGAATGTAAGCAGTAATAATTTATCAGAAACGTCTTCGGTGCCAGAAAAACCTACTTGTAGTAATACAAGTTGTTGTCCGCCACGGCAATCGCCGGTAACCAGAACCACACCTAAAATTGGACGTAATGATCCTTGTGTTTGTGGTAATGGCCGTAAATATAAGAAATGTTGTGGTAAAAATGCATAAATATTTATTTATTTTAATCACGTTCTTTTGAACTAGTCAAAACCTAACCAAATAAGCCATTCAAGTAGGACTTTTAACCGTCGGCTAGGTCCCGCTTCGTTATATATTATGGCCAACCATTACTAACCCTGTTATTTGGCGTAATGTACCTGAATAATGAAGAGGACGAAATAAGCATGAGAACAGAACTTAGCCCTAATGACAAAACTCAGTCAGCTAGCCTGCTTAAAATCGTAGAGCCAATTGAAGTCAATCGTCGCATGGCAGCGGGTGACACTTTTGTTGTAAATGTAGTAACAGCATGGTGCCCAGATTGCACAGAAAGGCAAAAGTTACATATCGATAGCTTTGCACAGAAAATGAAATCTCGTGGAATAGATGTACTCCAAGTTAATGTCCAATTGCTAAGAGGATATTTTATTGGTGTAGAGCATGAAAAAATCACCACTGTATTTGGTGGACACGGTTATCCAAGAACGGTGTTAATTAACCATGGAAATGTGGCTGATCAAAATAACGTTGAGATTATCACTGAAGATACATTGTCAGAGTTAGCTAGAAAATTTATTCAAATCATAGCTGAATCGTAAGTGTTACATGACAAGCCAATCAAGTGGGACTAAAAACAGTTTGCTGTTCAGGGAGGAAAATTCATGCACTATCAAAATAAACAAATGGGTACCGCGCTGTTACTAGTCATGGGAGCTGTTATTTTGTTCATCTCACTTATGGCATTTGATAAAAGTAACGAGGTTACCTGGCCTGTAATTATTTTTATAGGTTTGATCTCATTTCTATTCCACTCATTAACTATTACTGTTGATGAGTATGAAATGAATTGGTCGTTCGGCCCAGGTTTCTGGAAGAAATCTGTTAAACTAGAAGCCGTTAATTCTGTCAATGTTATAAAAACAAAATGGTATTATGGGTTGGGTATTCGCTATATACCATCTGGTTGGTTATATACTGTCTCGGGTACAACCGCTATTCAACTTGAGCTTAAAGATGGTTCTAAAATCAACTTGGGCACAAATGACCCTGATAATTTAGTTGAGGCAATAAAATCACAACTAAGAAGTTAATCAAACAGAAAAATAACAGTGGGCCATCGTTTCGCGTTCATAGCCAACTATGATTAGCCGCTTATTAAGGTGTTAGGCGACAGCCCCCCGCTGCGCCTTACCTAATGTCCTAGGGGCAAATAAAGAGGAGAAGACATGAATTGGTACGTGGAAGTTTTAAAGAAGTATGCAGTTTTTAGCGGCCGAGCTAGACGAAAAGAATATTGGATGTTTTTTTTGTTTAACATCATCATTGCGTTCGTGCTTGGGTTTATTGAAGGGCTTGCTGGCAGTTCAGGACTTATCGGAATATTCTACAGTTTGGCTGTTCTGATTCCTGGTATTGCTGTTTCAGTGCGGCGCTTACATGATACCGATCGAAGCGGCTGGTGGTTGTTAATCGGCCTTGTGCCTATTGTCGGTGCAATTGTACTGCTGGTGTTCATGGTTTTCGATAGTCAGTCTGGACAAAACCAATACGGTGAATACCCAAAAGAGTCAATCGCTTAACAAAAAATATTCACTCGGAGACAGCAAAAATTGCATGCCATTTTGCTGTCGCCAAAGCGACGGCCAATTTCGCTGTTCCGGTGATTTTAATCGTTAGATTTACTAAGGAAGGCTATGCCGTTCACTCCATTTCATATGGGTTCTGGGATCCTAATTAAAGCCTTGCTACAAGGTAGCTTTAGCTTAATGGTATTCGGTTGGTCTCAAATTGTTATGGACATACAACCACTGTGGGTTTTGATAAATGGCCTTAGGCACTTACACGGCTTTTCTCATACTTTTATTGGTGGCTCAATACTCGCGGTTGCTTCAGTCACGTTGTTTTCGATAGCATTATGCATTCAGACGTTCAGCCTTTTTATCCTATTACTTTAAATAATCCTATGCTGGGTTTTATAACTGTAAGTAGTTTACATAAGTTTTTTTGTATAGTGGGTTGGTGGGTGCAGCCATATTTTATCTAGTACAGTGGCGTAATCGTCACCCTTACAAGAAAATAAATCAGGATAAATAACAGTTAGTTTTTGCTCCAGTATCGTTTATTTTAATTAACTAATATTTGCCTGTTAATCAGGCGTTAAAAGGCTTACATGAGCGAAGATATAGTAAGCAGTTTTAGTTATTTATAAACATGTTGGCTTAACTCTACAAATATTAAATAGCTCTGGTCATGTGTTTGTGAAAAGGTAAATAATGAATAAGCGATCAACAAGTGATAAATCTGCTATTCCTGGCGCTCTGGCAGTGGCTGCCGCTTACAGTGTTGGATTGTGGGGTTTATATCTCCAGCCCCAATTATTATCTCCCTTGATGGAGAAGCTCCAAGTTACAGAAACTGAAGTCGGGGCATTATATGGTGTGGAAAACTTTATATATTTCATCACATTACTTTTGACTACTATTCCGGTCACTAAGTATTCCAGAACAAAAATGGCGATGCTAGGTGTTATCATTGTAGTTGTTGGTAGCATTGCCTGCGCATTTGCCGATAGCCTTAGCATGCTGATGTTCTATCGATGCATTGTATCTGTTGGAGGAGGGATTGCCTCTGGTTCTGCAACAGCTTCTGCTGCTGGATCTAAAGACCCGGTAAGAACATTTGCAATAGCTGGGATAACCTATCTGTTAATTTTTTCAGTTGGAAGAAGGCTAGTTCCAATAGGGCTTGAGGATTTTGGCCTAAGTGGAATTTACCTTTGCACGGCAATCTTTAGTGCAATTACGGTTCCTATTTATTTTTTCCTCAATCCACCTGTTAAAGCAGAATCGGCGAATATAAATTTCTTTCAACTCATACAAGGTATTCCCTATCGCTTATTCGCAATTTTGGCTATGTCTGGCTTATTTATTTATGAGCTTGGGCAAAATGCTGCGTTCACGTACATGGATAAGCTAGGAGAAAAAGCGGGAATAGATGGCAATGAAAGAGGGACGGTCTATTTACTTTCATTTTTTATGCAATTTCTTGGCGGTGCAGTGGCAACATGGATGGGAACACGCTACGGTAGATTTTGGCCATTGATATGT
>CAJQKX010000727.1 GCA_905479025.1 uncultured Paraglaciecola sp. | reverse complement strand
ACCTATGGCTTTTGTGCTATTGGGCTTCGTTATTTTAATGTATTTGGACAGCGTCAAAATCCAAATGGCCCCTACGCTGCTGTAATCCCAAAATGGACTTCGTCAATCATTCAAGGAGACGATGTGCACGTAAATGGGGATGGAAGCACTAGTCGTGATTTTTGTTTTATCGAAAACGCGGTTCAGGCTAATTTGCTTGCTGCTACGGCGAGTACCAGTGCGAAAAATCAAGTATACAATTGCGCAGTTGGCGATCGTACCACGCTAAATGAATTGTTTAGTATGATTCAAGACGCGCTGATTGAGAATGGGGTTAATAGCCCTAATCTTCCGATCTATCGTGACTTTAGGGCTGGTGATGTACGGCATTCGCAGGCAGATATTAGTAAGGCTATAAGTCTTATGGCTTTTGAGCCCGAGTGGCTTATCGGCGCGGGTATTAAAAAAGCGATGCCTTGGTATGTTAGGCATTTGGGTTCTATTTAATGCTTTAAATAAGCTCTATGTCTAGAGAATGATCTATTGCCTAGAGTGTTTTTACCTCGTCAGGTAAGAAAATGAATTTATGTAACTTTAGTTTCGCTTTTCAGGAGTAAGAAGATTGAATAAAATTGATGAAGATGTGATTAAGGGATTTGGTGATGAGTGGAATCGATTTGATCAAGAGGCGGTGCCGGATAAAGAGTTAAGATCGATTTTCGAAACCTATTTTTCCATTTTTAAGTGGGGAGAGCTCCCTGCAGAGCCGGTTGGTTTTGATCTCGGCTGCGGGACAGGTAGGTGGGCAAAATATGTTTCAGAAAATGTACATACTCTTCATTGTATTGATCCAAGTTCGGCTCTAGAGGTGGCTAAGAGCAATCTAAATTCCCTTGACAATATCGTTTTTCACAAAGCCGATGTTTTTAATATGCCCATGGATGATCAATCTATGGACTTTGGGTACAGCTTAGGAGTATTGCATCATATTTCTGACACCGAGGGTGCTTTGAGAGAGTGCGTATCGAAGCTAAAAAAAGGAGCGCCTCTTTTACTCTATTTATACTACTCCTTTGAAAATAGATCTATGCTCTTTAGATTTACCTGGAGATGCTCTGATGTAATTAGACGATTTGTATCAAAGTGCCCGATGCCGATTCGTTATTTTATTTCTCAGATTTTGGCCGTAACAATCTATTTGCCGATTTCGTTGCTTTGTAGGGTTATGACTTCAATAGGGTTATCAACAGACCAAGTTCCGCTCTCAATGTATGAAGATAAGAGTTTTTACACGATGAGGACTGATGCGCTTGACCGTTTTGGAACCAAAACAGAAAAGAGATTCAGTAAGGTAGAAATCGAAAAGATGATGAATGATGCAGGGCTGAAAGATATTGTTTTTAATGATGATGAGCCATTCTGGTGTGCTGTCGGCACGCGCGAGGCTTAAATAGTATATGTGTGGCATAACTGGATTTTTTTTAGGCCAAGCTGTGGAAACAAGATTTTCTCATGAAAGCAACCTAAGAGACATGAATGAAACTCTTTGGCATAGAGGACCTGATGATTCAGGTTGTTGGTTTGATGAACATTATGGAATCGGCTTGGCTCATCGACGGTTATCCATAATAGATGTCTCAAAAGCAGGGCAGCAGCCTATGCTATCTTCATCTGGAAGGTTCAGGATAGTATTTAATGGTGAAGTTTATAACCATATTGAAATTAGAAAAGAAATTGAGAGTAGTAAGAATATAAATTGGAAAAGTACATCAGATACGGAAACGCTTCTTGAAGCGTTTGAGACATGGGGTGTCAAAGACTCAGTCACTCGATTCGTAGGGATGTTTGCAATAGCTCTTTGGGATCAGCAAGAGCAAGCTTTATATTTGATTCGGGACAGAATAGGAGAAAAACCGCTTTATTATGGATGGCAAAACAATGTGTTTATGTTTGGTTCAGAGCTGAAAGCATTGGCCGCACATCCATGTTTTGAAAATAAATTGGATAAAAGAAGTGTAGCTTTATTTATGCGATACAGCTACGTGCCAGATCCCTACTCGATATTTGAGGGCATACACAAAGTTCCTCCATCATCGATTATAAAAATACCCGTGACATTAAAATGCAGTGAGTTGCCAGAATCAAGCGCTTACTGGAGTCTGAAAGATGCTTTTTTAAATGGTAAAAATGATCTCATTTTGGATCCTAAAGAAGCGGTAGTGGGTTTAAAAAATAAATTACAAGAGGCTATACGAATTCAGTCGAGATCAGATGTACCATTGGGGGCCTTCTTGTCAGGCGGAATTGATTCCTCCTTGGTGGTGTCCCTTTTGCAAGAACAAAGCTCAAAACCAATAAATACCTATACTATTGGGTTTGATAATCAAGAATATGATGAAGCAGGCACTGCTTCAAGGATTGCTAGAATTTTAGGAACTGAGCATACCGAGCATTACGTCACGGTATCTGAGGCACTAGATGTTATTCCTAAGTTAGCATCTTTATATGATGAGCCATTCGCGGACCCGTCCCAAATTCCAACATACATCGTATCAAAGTTAGCCGCTACAGAAGTTAATGTGGCATTATCTGGTGATGGTGGAGATGAGCTTTTTGGAGGATATAACCGCTACATTAGTGCCCCGCAAATCCATAGGGCCTTTGATTTTATTCCTCATGTAATTAGATCGAGCGTGGCAAAATCTTTTGATTCACTTCCAATTCATATTTGGCAAGTTATTGGCAGGATCTTCAGAGTTAATCAGGCACCCGATAAGGTGAAAAAGGTTCTCAGCATTCTTCAGAGTAAAGATCTAGATGTTGTTTATGCGAGATTAACCTCGCATTGGTTTGAGGAGAACGAATTAGTCCTTAATGCTGACTCAGATTATTCTTTAAACAATGACTGGATGGGCGAAGGATCGGTCTTTGAACCGGAAGATAAAATGATGTACCAGGATATGACCAATTATTTACTTGGAGACATATTAGTTAAATTAGATAGAGCCTCTATGGGTGTTTCATTAGAAAGCAGAGTTCCATTTCTGGATTTTGGAGTAATTGAATACGCGTGCAGACTTCCTCTAGATATGAAAATTCGTGACTCTAAAGGCAAGTGGCCGCTAAGGAGAATTCTAGAGGATTATTTACCTAAAAAACTTTTCGATAATCCTAAAATGGGCTTCGGTGTGCCAATACATCAGTGGCTCAGAGGTTCTTTGAGAGATTGGGCTGAATCGTTGCTGAATGAGTCTCGGTTGCGTGATGAAGGGATATTTAATGTCGGTATGGTTAGGAAGAAATGGTTGGATCATCTTGCTTGCAAGGGTAACTATCAGTATGAGCTATGGAACGTATTAATGTTCCAATCTTGGCATGAGAATTTTTTAAACCGTGTTGCATCAAAAAAAATTATCGAATAGTTGTTACAGAAACTAGAGTTAATTTATAATTTATATATCATTTGGAATTTCTATGATCCTGAAGTTAACGGTCGTTATACCTACAAAGAACAGAGAAAATGATCTAGTTGCCCTCGTAGATTCTCTGATGCTTCAATCAAGACTTCCTGATGAGCTAATTATTGTTGATCAGAGTGATACTCCCGATTCCAGAAATAATATTACTGGGAAATGGACAAAGGCGCTGAGTTCAGATTTAGTATACATACTTGACCCGAGTATTAAAGGCCTTGTTGATGCTAAAAGGGTTGGTAGTGAGAAGGCAAAAAATGAAATTGTTTGTTTCTTAGATGATGATTTGATATTGGACCCTCATTTTTTGAGGGAAATCGTCAAACCATTTGTTCAAGACCTCAGTCTTCGAGGTTCATCAGGCGTTTTCATTAACTTTCCTAAAACAAGTAAGCTCTACAAAATTATGTACTCACTATTTCATAAGGGGATCTTTAGCGATCCGCGTCCAGCGGTGTTCAAAGAATATAGAGGATACTCTAATGGATTAGTAGAAACTTCTGTTTTGTGGGGAGGTATTACTGCTTGGAGATCAGAAGTTCTCGCGCAGGTACCGTTTGACACTCACAATAGTTTATTCATGATGGAGGATTTTGATTACTCCAGAAAAATCAGAGAAACTCTTGAAAACGGATTATTTATAAATCCAAACGCTCGTGCTATTCATAATCATTCCCTTATTAATAGGGCTTCAGAAGCTGACCAAGAGAAGAGAAAAATTTTTGAGTATATCTCTTACTTTAAAAAATCGAAGCATAATACTTTTTCTTATGTTCATTTGGCTTGGCTTCTACTTGGGCTCTTTCTGCATGTTACATTTAAGTCTTTACAGGACGGTAACATTAGCCTAATCAAAGCGTATTTAGGTGGAATTAAGCTGGGCAAAATAAGTCAACCGCGATGAGAGTTTAATAATCATCGTTGTAATGTAGGTGTTTTTTAATTCAAGGAAGTTTTGTTTTTTCCTTTAAAGTGAAAGGTTAACAATTAAAGCAATTTAAGGATTGATGAAAATTGCGAAAGTAAACTCAACTTAGGAGAGTATCAAAATAATGTTATCTAACTCATCAGTTCTTATCACAGGTGGAACAGG
>CAJQKX010000726.1 GCA_905479025.1 uncultured Paraglaciecola sp. | reverse complement strand
GGTTATGAAATCAGCGCTTGCCTCGATCGATACAGGCGGCTCTCAAGGCGAAACTGAAGGTTACAGTGTGAAGCCAACTTACGTAATATCACCTTTACTTCATCCTGAAGAGGTGGGGCGCTATTTTGGCAAAGGAACTGGCAAAATATTGGCTTTATTTGGTCAGGGGCAGCCTGTGTGGGCTGAGCGGATTAAATATTATGAAGATGTGCCTTTTAAAAGTCGTGCAGGTGCAAACCCAATGTTTGAGTAGTTTGTTTCAGGCCATGCCCTTGTCAGGGATAGGCTCTATTCGCTAAAGGCTTGAGGGCGCACCCTCAAGCCAAGCTCACCAAACTCCATGAATGGATTTTGTCCCAGTCGGGTAACGATCCTTCATGGAATTCAAATCATTTCTGAATCGCTAAAGCGATACGTTAATTATCAAGACATCGTCCCGATGCTTGAAGCCCCCTCTGTCAGCTTATTTCAAACCGAAAAACCCACAAGTACTTTTACCCGTAAGAAGGACTAGCAAGCGTCAAGTCGCTTGAGCCTTCTAAACGGTCCCCCACAAAAGTTCTTGCAGATTTTGTCGTATTTGAACGCTCGTCCTTGATTGTCTCGTACAGATGCTCTGTACGAGTCTTAACTGATTTCTTTCGGACGCTCGCCGCTGGGCAAGGGTTCATGCGAACGGGTGAAAAGAAAATTCGAAAGCATTAAACCTAAAACTTTTTGAAAGGAGATAGACAAATGTCTGATAACAAACCACCAGTAAAAGTTCTTACCGACCGATTGGTCAAAGTCAAAATATGGGAGCACGAAGGCGAGCATGGAATTTACTACTCAGCGCAACCAATACGCATTTACGAGGCAGGTGAGAAAGATTGGAAAGAAACCAATTCATTTTCAAATGCCGATCTATTGCGAATTAGCCGCTTGATGTTCAAGGCCTATGACGTGATTGAAAAGCTTCAAGCCGTTAACAAGCAGCTTGAAACATAAGTAAAGAGGTGAGGGGTTAAACCCCCTCATCGCACTTAAATTTAATCTTAATAAAAAGGACTAAATCATGATTAACAAAACAAAAATAGGGCTTAACGATAGGCTAGAATTCTTACCAAATTATTTTGGCGTTCGATGTATAAAGTTTGAAGCACTGGTTTATGGATTTATGGGTCAGTTTTGTGAGGCCTATCAGGGCGGGCTTTGGGATTTCTATACGCTGGATAATGGCGGTATGTATATCGCGCTAGATCAAACTGAAACGGTGCGTATTTGTAATCCTATGAATTATTTTGATGATGATATGTCGGCTGAGGCTGCTGGCATTGGCGTCACTCTCTTTGCGCTCAATGTACTAATGGAGGCAGGCAATCAAACTCAAATTATCGATTTATACTACGCGCTTAGAGACTTTGCGGTTGAGCATGATGAGGGCGGTAAGATAATGGGGTTTATCGATTGATCGCTGGTCGGCAAAAAATTATAATTTAATGAAACAGGGGCTTTAATGCCCCTGTTTTTATTTATCCTCCAAGGGCAAAAAATCAAAGAGCTGTCTGTCATTTTTTCCAACAATATGGGCGTCAAGTAGATCTGCGATTGTTGATTTCAAAACCTCGTCCTTATCAATGTGGGCAAGCACAACACTGCCCGCTAGAATTTTACGCCTTGTGTCACGCTTTCGCTCTTTAACCCTGTCTTTGGCCTCCAAGTCTTTTAATTGTGCTTGCTTTTGAGCAATTTCCAGCTCTAACCTTTCACGTCTATCTGGCTTGTTTGATTGCATGTTTAACTCCTCATCATAAATAAAATGGTAAATGGCTTGCGATAGAACGCCCCTCTCAATCACAAAACAAAGACTATTCGATGAGCCTGTGACAGTGGAAGGTGTGACAAGTGGACTGCCGTTAGGGTGGCGTTTTAATTTTCTGGTCTTTTCTGGTTGTAGGGTTTTCATAATGAAAGTGCGCACTTATACAAACTAAAGTTTGTGTGCTGTCTTCAATGCTGACGCGAGCAGACGGCCTTGTCTTAGGCTGTCACGGCTTACCAAAAATACAGCTAGCAATTAAAATATCGCATACAGAAACAGTGTTTCAATATGTGGATATTTCATGCGAGCTTTAGAGTTACATGCGAGTGCTAAAACGATTCAACGCAGCAAGGGACGTTCGTCAGTTGCTGCTGCGGCATATCGTGCAGGTGAACGTCTGTATGATGAGCGCACAGGTCTAACGCACGATTACAGATACAAAAACGATGTGGAGTTTACGCGCATCTATTTGCCAGAAAATGCGCCTGATCACTATCGCGACCGGGCAACGCTATGGGATGCAGTAGAGAAAAAAGAAAATCGATCTAATTCCTGCACGGCTAGAGAGTTGGAAATCGCATTCCCTTATGAGTTTAATGCTATGCAACGCCGAGAAGCTGGTGATGCAACGGCGCGTGAGCTTATGAAGCGCTATGGTTGCGCAGTAGACATTGCTTATCACAATCCTAGCCGAGATGGAGATCAACGTAATCATCATGCGCATATTCTTTTTACCGACCGAGGCTTTGATCATTCCACAAAGGATGGATGGGCAAAAAACAAGTACCGTGATCTTAGCAACGACAAGCTTGAAGTGGATGGCGTTAAGACCTCACGAGGGCAGCAAGAAGTGTTGTCGCTTAGAGAATTCACGGCAGGGGTCATGAACCGTATCGCCATGCGTGATGACCTTTCCGTCAAAGTTGAGCATCTAAGCTTCGAAGCCAGAGGGATGGATCGCGAGCCTCAGGTGCATTTAGGCGCGGTGGCGAATGATATGAAACGCAAAGGCCAGCAATCTGAACGAGACGATCAAAACAAGAGTATTATTGATATGAATAGTAAAAGAGACGAGAAAAAAGAAACGGTTTCAGAAAAGTCGTACGAAAAGTTTGACCAATTCGCAGGTGCTAAGCGTGCCGATTTCCAGTCATGGTCTCTGGATGAAAAAATACAAGAAGATCGTCGGCGTGAGGCAGAAAATCGAAGCCTTGAATTGTCTCTTGATAAACACTACGGCAAAGACGAGCGTGCATTTAAAGAACGCGCAAAAAATATTGAAGCGAAACTGAAGCGAGGCGGCATCAAAGGCTTTGCTCAAAATATTGACGGCTCTCATAAGAGAAACAAACAACAATTGGAGGGTATTGAAAAGTCACTCGCAAGTATAGATATGCGAAAAGATGAACAGCGTTCAACATTGGCGACTAGCCAAAAAGCACGATTGCTTAAAATGGAAACGTGGCATGTTCGAGCAGAGAAGAACTTAGAAGAAGAAATCGAAAGGTCGAGATCGTCATTCAGGGAAGACGATTCAGATGGAAGGGGTGGCAAAGATAGCCGTGGAATGGTGCTGAAATCAAAACGAGAAAAAACTGCATTGGTGAATGAATCGACCAATCAATCTAAGAAGCCAGTTAAAAAACGAACGACATCGTATGCGGGTAAAGAAATGAGCGGTAATGATCGGCCTCGCTTGAATGAAGCGCAAAAGGTATCAGCTAAAACAAAAAGCACTTCGGCCAAAAAGAAAGGTCGTGCAAAGCCAGAGCATGATTTTACGCCACCGCGAGGTCCCGATCTGGGGAGGTAAGTTTGCCTTAACTCGTTGAGTTGAATCTACGAATATAAAATCACTTGCGTAATCAGAGCCTGCTTCGATATAAGTAATGCATGCGATATGTTGGTGATATTTGTACTGGAGGAAAGCGATATGGGTATGTGCATCAACCCGTTAAAAATCGACAGCTGACCAAGAAAGTGGCAATTTTAAAGCGGCAAGCCTGTACGGATATTGTTTGTGATATCGGATCACGAGAAAACCTCGATGGGCTTTTAGATAAAGCAACTTTTCGAGATCATATTTTATTTTACGACCATTCGGTTTTTCAAACTCAGAGTGAATTACACGATATCTATGATCTTGGAATAGGCGCGATTGATAGCGACCCCGGCTTTACTTGCGATTTTTATTTAAGGGATACTCTCTTTGATTTGGCACATTCTCCTCAAGATACCGCCAAGATACGTAAAAGGGCTGCGTGGAGTAAATGGATCAAATCAGTGCACGAAAAGCTTCTAGCATTTCGATCAAGTATCTGATTTAGCTACATAATGGACTTGGATACCAGAAAACTTGGGGCGGTATACTTTAAACTGCATAAGGCTATTTGATAACGTTATGAGGCTTGCGCCGATTAAATTACTGTATTTTTTTGACCGATGGTATAAAGTAATAGATATGAGACGTTCATTTGCCATTTTTCTGACTTTCTTGGTTTTGCTGCCTTCTTTGGCATGTGCAATGCCAGTTTGTTCGATGTCTCAACCCGTTGATGCACAAAATCCCTGCCATGATCAAATGGATAATGATCAAACGAACCCTGATAAGCTAATGATCCTGCAAGACTGCATGGGCATAGATTTTCAAGTTGCAGAGAAAGTTTCTGATTTTGGAATGAAAGACAAAGGTAAAGACACCTTTGATCAAGTTCCCGTCATCGTTGCTACAAACAACTGGTCTATTTTAGCCTCAAAAAGCCCCCCAAGAGCGCCGCCACTAAGGCGTATTTCCCTTCAGTTTGAACCCTCTATAGTTCTAACCACCCAACGCTTTCGCATTTAAATACACCCTTTCGACTTAGGCTTGCGCGCCTTGCGCAGGTCGATTCTGTTGTTTTTGAAAGAAAGGTTCGTATTTATGAATATCAAACAAACAATTAGTCTGAGTTGTGTTCTCTGTACTCTTCTCAGTCATGGTGTTATCGCACAAACAGTTACGCTAGATCAAGCGGTTGAAAGAGCTGTTCAAAATGATCCCGTTTTGTCGCAAATCAACTCCATGGCAGAGACGCTTGAAGCCCAAGCGGTCGCCAATGCTCAACTGCCCGATCCCAAAGCAACGCTTGCGTTCCAAAGCTTTCCTGTAGACGATTTTAATCGAACGCGAGAAGGTATGACGCAGATAGTTACTGGTGTCTCGCAAAAAATACCACGCGGTCGAACACTCAAATATAAGGGAAAGAAAACGCAATTTAAGGCGGAAAGTGTTAGAGCCGAAATTCAATTACGCAATGTAAGTGTTAAGCGTGAGGTCAGGCGCTTATGGCTTGATCTCTATTATTGGAACCACGCCGAAAACACGATAATGCGTAGTGAAACACTATTACAGCAGATTATAGAAGCTACGGAACTGCACTATGGAACGGGTGGGAGAAATGTTCAGGACGTGATTAGTGCAGAGCTTGAGTTCAGTTTGCTGCAAGATAAAAAAATTGACGTGCAGCGAAAAATTGACGCATTGAAAGCGGATCTTTCTAAGTGGCTGGGTAACGAGCTGGCACGCGGACAATTGGATGAAGCATTTCCTCTACTACCGGAAGTGAAAGCCTACGCTCACATTGAGCAAATGTTGACTGCTCACCCTCAAATACAGGTTGTGGATGCCATGATCGAAAGTGAGCGGCAGGGGGTCAATATCGCTAAAGCACAGTACAAGCCGGGTTTTGATATCGGGTTGAGTTATGGCTTTAGAGAGGGCGATCTTCCTAATGGACAAGACAGACCCGATTTTCTCACTGCGAAGCTGACATTTGATTTACCGCTATTTGTTGATAAGCGACAGGATAAGCAGCTCGCTGCTAGCAATTACAAAGTCTCTGCTGTGCAATATCAGCGCGACGATATTTTGCGTGATCTGTTTGCGCAATTACAAGGTAGTTATTCCAGTTGGCAGCGTTACGACGAGCGCGCTGCGCACTATGATCAATCAGTGCTCCACCGTGCGAATGACAACTTTGAAGCCAGTCTTGAAGCGTACGGTGAAGATAGAACCAATTTCGCATCGTTGATACGCGCCCAAGTTGTCGAGCTGGATACAAAGTTGAACTATATAAAGATAAAAACAGACCGTGCTAAAGCGCAAGCTGATTTGCTTTACCTACAAGGAGACCACCATGAATAAATTATTATCGTTTTTTGTAGTGCTAATTATTGGCGCGGTGATTGGTTACCTTGTCAGTGAAAGCTTGCCCTCCGAAGGTATGGGTAATGCTATTACTCAGAGCAATGAGCCAAAAGTTGCCTATTGGGTTGCGCCGATGGATGCTAATTATCGACGTGATGAACCGGGAAAATCGCCAATGGGAATGGATTTAGTACCGGTTTATGAGGAAGAGAAAAATCCGAATCGTGATGATGATAGTAATGCTGTCTATCTCAATCCGGCTGTGATTAATAATTTGGGTGTGCGTACCGCCGTTGTTAAAGCTGGTGAATTTCAGTCGATAGTCGAGAGTGTGGGATTTATTGATTATGACGAGAGCAAAATAACGCACGTCCATCTGCGGGCTGAGGGGTGGATCGAGAAACTCTATGTTAACTCGGTAGGCGAGCGTGTTAAAAAAGGCGATAAGCTTTTTGATGTGTATTCACCCGAATTGGTCAATGCGCAGGGAGATTATATTGCGGCGCTACAAACGGGGAGGGTAAAGATTATAAGGGCGTCAAAAGATAGGCTGGCAGCGTTAGGCCTGCCAAACCCCGTAATTAAGGAAATAGAGCGCACGCGAAAAGCCAAGCAAAAAATTACTTATCTGGCACCACAGGACGGTATTGTCTCGGCACTCAATATTGCCGATGGCATGCATGTGACAGCAAAAACGACCACGGTCTCGCTGGCAGATCTATCGACAGTATGGCTAGTCGTTGATGTATTTGAAACCCAAGTATCGCAGATAGAAGAAGGCTTGATTGCCGAAGTCCGTTTGTCTTATCAACCGGACCAGCTTTGGAATGGAAAGATTGCTTACATCTATCCACAAATTGATGAAAAAACGCGAACGCTGAAAGCCAGACTCGTATTTGATAACCCCAATGAGTTACTCAAGCCGAACATGTATGCCGACGTCAGATTGTTTGGCAATAAAAAACCGAATGTACTGAGTATTCCCCGAGAAGCTTTAATCCAAACAGGCAGCTCCGAGCGCGTCATACTGGCTTTAGGTGGAGGTCAATTTCAACCGGTCGAGGTAAAGTCAGGTATTGAGTCAGGTGAGCGAGTAGAAATTTTGGATGGACTTCGTGAAGGAGAAAAAATCGTAACGTCAGCACAGTTTTTGATTGATTCCGAGGCAAGCTTTACCGGATCAGCGATGCGGATGTTAGGTGACAGAGGAATTGAGGCGCAACCATGATCGAGAATATTATTCACTATTCGATTAAGAATCGATTTCTGGTGCTCTTGCTTGCGGGAATACTCGCTGTTTGGGGCGTTATTACTATTAAACAAACCCCCTTGGATGCTATTCCTGACTTATCCGATGTACAGGTCATTGTTAAGACGAGTTTTCCGGGGCAAGCGCCGCAAGTGGTTGAAGATCAAGTCACTTATCCGTTGACTACAGCTATGCTCGCTGTACCCGGTGCCGTGAACGTCCGTGGCTATTCATTCTTTGGTGATTCTTATGTTTACATCATTTTTGAAGATGGAACAGATCTGTATTGGGCGCGTTCTAGAGTATTAGAATACCTCAGTCAGGTTGCACCGAATCTTCCCAGTACTGCGCGTGCAGCGCTTGGTCCTGATGCAACGGGTGTTGGGTGGGTCTACGAATACGCGCTGGTTGATCGAACCGGGAAAAACGATCTATCACAGCTGCGGTCTATTCAGGACTGGTTTTTAAAATACGAACTTCAAACTGTTCCTGGTGTGTCTGAAGTGGCTACTATTGGAGGGATGGTTAAGCAGTATCAGGTAGTTATCGATCCGGATAAATTGCGCGCTTATGGAATTTCTTTAGAACAGGTTAGAACGGCTATTCAGAATGCCAATCAAGAAGTGGGTGGCTCAGTCATCGAGATGGCAGAAGCTGAATATATGGTACGTTCTGGCGGCTACATTAAATCACTTGAGGATATAGAAACCATTCCCTTGGCTGTATCGGAAAGTGGTACACCCGTGTTGTTAGGTGATTTGGCTGATATTTCAATTGGGCCTCAAATGAGAAGGGGTATTGCCGAACTCGATGGCGAAGGTGAAGTCGTAGGCGGCGTCATTATTATGCGTTGGGGCGAAAATGCACTCAAGACAATTGAACAGGTTAAAGAAAAGCTGGAGGAGTTGAAGGCCAGTCTACCTAACGGTGTGGAGATTGTTGAAACTTATGATCGTTCTGCGTTGATCGAGCGTGCTGTTGATAATTTAAAGGAAAAACTGACTGAAGAATTTATAGCCGTGGTCTTGATATGCTCACTATTTCTATTTCATTTTCGTTCCTCGTTGGTCGTATTAGTAAGCTTACCTTTAGGGATATTGATTGCGTTTATCATCATGTCGGCGCAAGGAGTCAATGCCAACATCATGTCGCTCGGTGGCATAGCGATTGCAGTTGGAGCAATGGTGGATGCGACGATTGTGATGATCGAGAATGTCCACAAACACGCTGAAAAAACACCGCTTACGGATCAAAATCGCTGGCAAGTGATTTCAACGGCTGCCGGTGAAGTGGGGCCGCCACTATTTTTCTCTTTGTTGATTATCACACTTAGCTTCCTGCCTGTCTTTACATTGGAAGGTCAGGAGGGGCGTATGTTTACGCCATTGGCCCTTACCAAAACTTATGCCATGGCGGGTGCCGCTTGTTTATCTATCACGATTGTGCCCGTGCTCATTGGTTTCTTTGTAAGAGGACGTATCACGCCAGAGAAAAATAACCCAATCAATCGGGTTCTTATTGCGGGTTATAAGCCGTTTTTAAACAAAGCCATTCAAAAGCCTAAAACAATAATAATTTTAGCCATCCTCATTGCGCTAACTGGTATTTGGCCGCTCACCCGTCTAGGGAGTGAGTTCATGCCAGAACTCAATGAAGGGGATTTACTTTATATGCCAAGTACCTTTCCGGGTATATCAATCGGGAAAGCCCAAGAAGTTTTGCAGCAAACTGATCGAATGATTAAAACTTTGCCGGAAGTCCAAACCGTGTTTGGTAAAGTCGGGCGAGCAGAAACGGCAACTGATCCTGCACCACTGACGATGATAGAGACAACAATACGTCTTAAGCCAAAAGATGAATGGCGTGAAGGCATGACATTGGAGAAGATTAAAGCCGAGCTTGATGATCTCGTACAGGTTCCGGGTATTAGTAACGTCTGGATTATGCCGATAAAAAATAGGCTGGATATGCTGGCGACCGGTATAAAAACACCCGTCGGCATCAAAGTATCCGGCCCCGATCTTGACGTCATTGCTGATATTGGTGAAGACATCGAAAAAGCCCTTAAACCAGTTGAAGGAACCGCGTCGGTATACGCCGAACGAGTTTCGGGTGGTCGATTTATTGACGTTAGCATTAATCGAAAGGCAGCAGCACGGTTTGGGTTGAACGTATCCGACGTGCAAAATGTCGTAAGAACTGCCGTGGGTGGTATGAATGTTACACAGAGCGTGGAAGGTCTAGAGCGCTACCCAATCAACTTGCGTTACCCACGTGACGTGCGAGATTCAGCAGAAAAGCTGAAATTGCTACCCGTTGTTACACCAACAGGTGCTCATATCCCTTTAGGGGAAGTAACTAGTATTGAGATCACCGACGGGCCCGGAATGGTACGCAGTGAGAATGCCAGATTAAACGGTTGGATTTATGTGGATATTGAGAACACTGATTTAGGCTCTTACGTCGTAAAAGCGAAGCAGGTGGTCAAAGAGCAAGTGACGTTGCCCGCAGGGTATTCGATCGGCTGGTCCGGCCAGTTTGAATATATGGAGAGAACAACAGAGCGTATGAAACAGGTTGTCCCCATTACACTGATGATCATTGTACTTCTACTTTATCTTAATTTTAGGCGTTTTGAGGAAGTACTTATTATTTTGGCATCGTTACCTTTTGCTCTAGTAGGTGGTCTTTGGTTGATTTACGGGCTGGGTTACAACCTGTCAGTTGCGGTTGCGGTAGGGTTTATCGCTCTGGCCGGTGTCACGGTCGAGATCGGAGTATTACTGATGGAATACCTAAACCGCTCCTATCGAAATCGTGAACGTCTTGCCCTAGAGTCGGGGCGCACGATGACTTTTGATGATCTTAGTCAATCGGTTGTAGAAGGCGCACTTTTAAGAATTCGACCCATATTGATGACGGTTGCATCGACCATTATTGGCTTGCTACCCATCATGGTCGGCACTGGCACTGGCTCTGAAATTATGCAGAGAATTGCGGCACCCATGGTGGGTGGAATGGTGAGTTCGACGGTTTTGTTGCTACTCGTTATTCCGGCTATTTTTGTAGGGTGGAAACATAAATTACTTCAAAATAAAAAATAGAAAGAAAGGATAAAAAAATGTTTAAAGTTACATTTTTAATAGCAGTTATTGGTTTGCTGGTATTTGCCATGCAGACGCGCGCGGAAGTCTTTACGGTGGAGATGGTTACGGATATTGAATCTGATCAAGTCTATTTTTTCGAGCCTAACAATCTTGTTGTACAACCCGGCGACACTGTAACGTTTGTGAACCTTCAAGAAGACTTTCACAACGTCGTGTTTGAGCGTGTGCCCGAGGGTGTTGATACCATCGAAAGCCCGATGCTTGAGAATGCAAGTGATACTTGGTCATATACATTTTCTGTTGAAGGCACATACTCCTTTCATTGCCATCCGCATGCAGGTGCAGGTATGAGTGGGACGCTAATTGTTGGAAAACCTTCAGAGACCAAATCCAGTGGAGGGGGCAACCACGATAGTCATTCTCATTGATCGAGAAGAAAGATTTTGAAAAAGGCTTGACCTGTGAGTTACTCACAGGTGTAGATTTAGAAATAGGAGGAAAATATTTATGCAAGTTTCTGAAATTTCAAATCGGCTTAATGTTAGTCCAAATACTATTCGGTACTACTCCCGAATTGAATTAGTACGCCCTTCCAAAAGTGATAACGGCTATAAGAACTATACGGAAAAAGATTTTCGTAAGCTTCGCTTTGCTATCCGTGCAAAAGCATTGGGGTTTAGTTTGTCTGACATCAAAAAGCTGATTGATATTTCAGACAGCGGACAAACGCCTTGTCCGCATGCCAGACAGATTGTTGCGAGTAATCTTGAAATACTGGGTGCATCAATACGAGAAAGCCTCAATTTATTCCAACGCATGGAAAAAGCCGTTGCTGTATGGCAAGACATGCCTGACAAACAACCTGATGGCGAAACGATTTGCTCATTGATTGAAGGTTTGAGCGAGGAGGAATCTCATGTCGAAGCATCTTAGCGATACTAATGCAGCTGAGCCTCGGCACGATAATGCGCAGCATGTTCCCGCATGTCATCAACCAAATCGTCGCCCTGATTACTTGCTTTGGGTTTCGTTGATCGCAGTTTCAGCGCTTTATGTTCATTATGGTTGGTTTGAGGAATCTGCTGCTGTAGCAGTGTGGTACGAAACGCTTTCTTCGTCAGTCTACGAGCTTATGAATACCATTTGGTGGGGTATTCT
>CAJQKX010000725.1 GCA_905479025.1 uncultured Paraglaciecola sp. | reverse complement strand
TTTTGTGGCTTAGAAAACATCAGTAGCCGCTGCTCGATGGCCTCCGCTAACATTTCATAAATCGTATTTTCCTTGACTACTTTAGGTCTACGATCAAACTCTGTTGCTATTGAATCGACTTGCTGATTAAACAGCTCCTGCCAAAATGTCAGGCCAAACAAAGCGTTAAACAGACGGTTTTCAGTCCTTAAAGCAGTCGCTCCTAAATTCTGGTAATAGTATTTAACACCCTTTTCCACTTGGTCTTTATGTATTTCATCTATAACTAATTTATAACTGTCATTTCGTAGTTTTTGAGTTAATTTACTGACTTTTACTTGATGAAACTTGCGTTCATAAAAGTCTTCAGCGAAAAGTAATAAAGTATCATCTAAAGAGTTATCAATAATGTTTTCTAACTCAGTTTTAACCCTATCTTTTTCGCCCAACTTGTAGAGTTCTCTTAGCCATTTTTCTTGCGCTTTATGATGAGTGGATGCACAAAGATATTCCATTGCTAACATAGGATACTCAGGCAATAATTGTTTACCTAAGAGATAGAAAAATTCACCCTGAAGTTGTTTAGATTGTGCACAGTTGATGGCAGGTTCAGGATGTTTAAATGTGCTGAGGTTACTTACTGCATATTTCTGTATGTCTAGATCATTACAATTGAGTTGCCCAAGCTTATAACTATAAAAGAAAACACTCTTAGCCTGTTCCAAGTTATCAAATCTTGCAGTAGGTTTTGGAATATTTTGACGTGTTTTTAATACTCCAAGATCACGCATCGAAAACTTATCTAATCCACTACTGGTATCACCAAAAAATAAAAATAATAAATAGGCCAAACGGGACTCAAAGTTTTTGACTCGAAATTGCTGTGCAAGATCTGAGGAGAGGCATTGAGTATTCGTGCAGGAATGAATCACTTGATCCAACAAAACCTGTTTTGAAGCACTTTTTGTAACTCCACTGACAGCATACTGCTCTAAAATTTCAAGCAACTGTATTTTCGTTAATTGTTGCAGCCAAACTTGGACATCGTCAGGTTCTAATTTCTGTAATAAATATGCTTGCTCCAGTACAGCCAATTGACCTAGGCATTCGTTGATCTCGTGATAAAACATTTTATTTAAGGTAATAAACAAACCTTGCCGATTGATGACCCTGACAAACATGCACTGAGCGTCATGGCATAATTGCTGATAACAACTTAAAAACTCTTGGTGTTCTTGGTCTAGCAAGTGCGCACATTGTTGGGTAATAAAATGAATAAACTCATTAAAATGAGCATGATAATATTTTTCTGGTAATTCTTTTGGAGATTTGCGCATTGGAGGACACTAGTTGTAAACATTGGACCCATTATATACAGTGGTTTATACAGTTGTAAAATTTGATGCTTAAATTTAGGTTATACCTCAAATTCAGGTCTTTAATTTTGCATAGGTTTCTTTTTTAAAATATGGTGATTTAATACATATCGAGCTTAGATGATAAAAATGAATGGGCTATTATGAATAGTGTTTAACGGTGCGCATCATCATATTTCGACACGGGGTAATAGCAATTACCCAATCTATTTTCAGATTGATAATTTTAGTTGATTCTGCGATTTTATCTGTCGTGTGTGAACGCTACAATTGGGTTGTTTACGCGGATTGTTTAATGAGTAATCATTACCCTATTTTTGTTGAGACACAGGATGACAAACTGAGTCAGAGGATACACCAGTTAAATGGTACTTTTACACAATCGACGAATCATAACACCACCTAAAATTTCTGGGGCAGAGTATACTTTAGTCAACTATTTGGCTGTTCTATGCCATAACCAAAGCTACCAGTCCTTTGGGCATCCTACAGCCGCTCATTATTCAACCTTCAATTCTACATTCTACCAGCACTGATCACGACCCATTCTAAGGGTTGCGTGAGTGCAATCAGTCATACCCCCCGACTTCTATATATTCATCCATATGTAAAACTAAAAGCATTGGTATCACAAAGGACAAACAAGCACAGGGAAAAAGAAAATTGCGGCTTCGCTAAAAAGATAAATATCCATCATTTCTGGACAATAAATCCCAATTAAACCTAACGGGTTGCAATGAGCGATCAGCAGACATTGAACAAAGCTTTACCCCCCAAATAGTTCACAGCCTCAAATAAGTGTGTTTGAATAAAAGCCGTTTATAACTATAAACAAAAGCAATATTCAAGACTGGTTTGTAAAACAGTGGGAGGCGCTTGTTTTGAATTCCGAATTATGAATTACATAAAAAAGGTTAAGTAAAAGACGAAAATAGCCGATTTTACTCCCTTAAAAAATAAAATAGATGTCAATATGGAAAATGACATTTTGTTTTTACCTATACTCTAGCTCAGCTATAGACATAATAGTCAAAAGATGGATTATCACTGTGAATTATTCCCTAATCCAATTGCAGTGCGCTTGCTTCGACAGGGTAGCCAAAATAGAAACCCTGAAACGCATCACAGCCGATGCCAGCCAAAAAGTCGAACTGGGCTTTGCTTTCAACAC
>CAJQKX010000724.1 GCA_905479025.1 uncultured Paraglaciecola sp. | reverse complement strand
CTGGGTAGACGCGAAAACTGCACATCTAGCAATTCGGAGCGAAAAACGCTATTTGCCTGAGGTTCGAGATCAACCAAAACAACCGCTTCTTGTTGGCTTAGCGATTTAAATGCGAATAGGCTTAAAGCTAACGCAATGAACCAATACCAGACTGGATTAGTCCGATTAAGTTTTTTGTTAAAAATAAAACGCTCAGACATTATTTTCTCCTGCCTTCGAAAGCATAGTGAGTGTGGCTCGCTTTTGCTGCCAGTAGCCAGCTCCATCGGGCAGCATTTCAGTAAAAGAAACTGTGCCATTTTGAATAGAATCGATTTTCCCAAAGAACAACCCTAGGTAATCGCCAATTGTAGCTTTAAATAAACTTCCTGTATTAGACTGAATAAGAGCCCATTTTTTGCCATTGGACTGAAATACCCCACTAACGGATAACGCATCGATACCAAATTTTTCTAAAGGTTGTTTGCTACGGTTAAAGTCGGGCTGTGCACAATTTGGTTGGGCGGCTACGTTTATTTTGACACCTGCACCCGTATTTCGTGGACGTTGAAATGGGCTGCGCAAAGTGTCAGCAGAATAGATAAAAGTAGGTTTGCTATCAAATTCTGGATAAGGCTCAATATTAACACTAGTTGTTTGTTTCACTTCAGCAATAAATACCTGTAAATCGTCAACTTTGGCTTCACAGCCACATAACAGTAATGCAGCCAACACAATTTTAATATATTTCATTGTGTTTTACCTTCTGTAACTGTGTCTTGTTCGCTTGACGTTCTATACGTTTTTGCCTGTACTGTGAGCTTAAGGGAATTACTTTCCTGGGTAACTTCAAAATCATGCACTGTGACAATGCGAGGTAACCCTGCTATGTCTGAAGCAAATTGCCCAAAGTTGTGATACCCACCAAACACTTCCATTTCAATAGGCAACTCTGAATAAAATTCTTTTGGGATCTCTCTTTGCCAATTTAATAATCTAAAAGTGAGCCCTGCTGATGTGCCTACTAACGTGATGTCATCCAATAATCCGGGTGTTTCATTGCTCGTAGGAAGTGATTTTAACATAGAAGAAAAATCACTTTTCAATTGACCTAATTGCTCTTCGTAGGCTTCTAAGTTAACCGCAATGCGATATTTTCCTTGGTAGACTTGTTTTAATTTTATTTCTTTATTTTGTGCTGCTTCAAGTAAAGGTAGTTTATCTTTCACTAAAAAATAATACCCAACTACTAAACTAACAATTATGCCAAACATTGCGACTAAAGATTTAACTTCAAAGGGCCAGATAGCGACTTGCTCGAAATCTAAATCATTGACCTCTTTTAATTTATTAACATCAAATTTCATTTAATTGGCTCCTTATTAATGATTGAGAAATCTGGAGCCACACTAGGATTAATAGTAAAAGTCAGCTTAAAATCACTGACTGCTTCTAAAGCGGATGTATCCGCCTTGATTGAAGATAATTCGCCACTACTGAATACAGTAGATTCTTGCAGTTGACGCATAAAATCTGCCAACCTGTTGTTTGATTCACTGACACCCAATATTTCAATAAGATTGCCTTGGCGAGAAAAACTGCGAAAGGATAAACCATGTGGTACCAGTCTAACTAACTCATCCAAAACGATTGGCACGGCGTTTCTGCTTGACTCAAGTTGCTCAATTAAGGCCATTCTTTGTTCAATAGCTTCCTTGTCTTTTTTGATATTTTTAATTTTCTCAATTTGTTGATCCAATAAAGCCGTTTCTTGTTCAATAAAATTGTTTCGATAATTTTGGTAATCTGTCATTTTTTCTAACACAGATCCAGCAGTAAACATTAAGCCAATTGCACTAAGTGCAAGTAAAGTCAGTAAAGTCAGGTAATTCTTCTTATGCTCAGCCCTGCGCCCTTCGCGCCAAGGCAATAAATTTATATGTGCCACGGTTTAAAACTCCTACTGGCTAAACCTGCAGCGATAATAAGTTGTCCAGAAATCTGTTCGAAATCACCTTGATTAACGTTGTCTGTTATCACCATGTTTGCAAATGGGTTGAAACACATTACCTCAATACCTAAATCAGCAGTCAAGTCTTTAGGTAAAGATGTCAGGTGTCCGCCGCCTCCACATATCAGCAAAGAGCTAGGACGAGCTTCGCCAGATGCACTGATGTAAACTTGCAATGCTCGGTTAATATTTTGTTGGAGATTAGCTAAAAACATGGGGTAAGCGTCTTGTTTCCATGTTTCTGGTAATGTGTCATCTGTTAATTGTTGTTCAATTTGAGAGCGTTCTTGGCTGTAGAGCATGGTGAGGTCTTGGATCAATGCGTCCATACCAAAATTGTGATCTTTAGTATAAATAACTTCTCTATCTCTAACCACACACATTTGTAAATGACTGGCTCCAATATTGATACAACAAACAGTTTCATGCTTTTCACTTGGATAGAAAGATGCAACCGCTGCACCTAAGGCGTAACTTTCCACATCAACAATTTTGGCTTCGTAATCCACTTCTCCCAATAACGTTATTCTGCGATCAACTAATTCTTTATGAACCGCACTTAATAACACTTCAACCTTATTATTTGTGGTTAGGTTGTCACTTCTCTCTTCGAAGTCAATGTAAACCTCGTTCAGCGGATAAGGAATCAAACTTTCCGCTTCTAGTTCAATTTGGCTTTCAAGTTCGTAATCGGTCTGCCCCGGGTCCATGTATACAATCTTATTGAGTACTGTTGAGCCTGATACTGCTATGGCAACAGACTTGTATTTACTTTTTAAGGCAAGCTTTACTTTTTTTAGCGCATGGCTCACTGCTTCGAAATCCTTAATTTCACGCTCTGCAAAAGCATCGCCCAGAATTGGCTCACAGGCATAAGCTAGCAAATTATATTGTTCACCTGATTTTTCGATTATCACGGCTTTAATAAACCGGGTACCTATATCTAGGCCAATCATTTTTTGTACTTTAGCGCCAAATAATTTTTTCAATTTTAGACATCCATTTACATAGGAATAATTTACTGCATCATTATTGCGTAATTTTTTGTTATTTATGGTTCTAATAACTGTACATAGGTATAAAATGTAGAACATTTATTAGACTTTGCCTTGGTATTATTTATCCGTGAAACTACTTAAATCCTCATTAATAGCTATTTCTGTCACATTTGTAGTTGGTATTACTATATTGATAGGTACCTATATCTATATCAAATCTGACTTGCCTAGCGTCGACGTTCTCAAAGACGTTCGATTACAAACGCCGATGCGCATTTTTACCAAAGATGGCAAACTTATCTCCCAATATGGGGTGAAACGCCGCATCCCACTTACCCTTGAGCAAATTCCGGAACAGTTAAAACAAGCAGTTATCGCCACCGAAGATAGCAGGTTTTATGAACACCCTGGCATAGATCCTATCGGCATGTTGCGTGCATTAGTTAATTTAGTTATCACCGGTGAAAAAGGGCAGGGTGGAAGTACCCTAACTATGCAAATGGCCCGAGACTTTTTCTTGACCCGCGAAAAAAAATACATCCGTAAAATACGTGAAATCATTTTAGCGTGGCATATGGAACAACTATTAAGCAAACAAGAAATTTTAGAGTTGTATTTAAATAAGGTAGAATTAGGCCACCGAGCTTTCGGTTTTGGTGCGGCAGCGCAAGTCTATTATGGCAAGTCACTCAATGAACTGACATTAGCCCAAATTGCCACTATTGCAGGGTTACCTCAAGCACCATCGGTACTCAATCCTATTAGTCGCCCAGAGCGCTCCGTGGTGAGAAGACGTATTGTTTTGCTTCGTATGTTGGATGAAAAATACATCAATCAAGATCAATTTGAGCAAGCTGTTAATGCGCCTGTCACCGCACAAAAGTATGGCGCCGAAATAGATTTAGATGCGCCTTACTTAGCAGATATTATTTATAATGAAATGATTGCGTTGTACGGTAAAGATGAGGCTGAAACTGGTGGCTATCAAATTTATTCTACTGTTTCCTCTGATTTGCAAGCTACTGCACAACAAGCTGTGCGCAGAAATTTACATGATTACGATGAACGTCATGGATACCATGGGGTAGTCAAACAACTTTGGTCAGTAGATTTAGTCAAAGATAAAGATGAGCTGCTTTCAGAACAAACAATATCTGAATTAAACAACTCAGAACCTTGGCCTGAAGAACAAATGTTAAGTTATCTGCAAGAACTACAAACCTTCGAATCAATGCATCCCGCTATCGTTGTTAAAGTGAATGAAAACGACATCATTATTTTCAATCAGCAAGGAAAATACAGCATTATTGATTGGGATGGCTTAGATTGGGCGAGACCTTTTATCAATGATGCCAAACAAGGGCCAGAGCCTAAAATCGCCAGCGATATATTGCAAGCTGGGGCATTGATTTTAATCCGTCAAAGAGAAGATGATTTGCATTGGCAACTTACTCAATACCCTCAGGCGAGTGGTGCTTTTGTTGCTCTTGATCCTAAAGATGGTGCCGCACAAGCTGTAGTTGGTGGGTATAGTTTTTATCAAAGTCAATTTAACCGCGCGACTCAAGCCAAAAGACAAGTGGGCTCAAACATCAAACCTTTTATTTATTCAGCTTCGCTAGAAAATGGTTACACTTTGGCAAGTGTGATAAACGACGCACCCATCACACAATGGCAATCTGGTTCAGGGAATGCCTGGCGTCCAGAAAATTCACCCGCCGAGTACGATGGCCCGATCCGTATGCGTGTGGCGTTAACCAAATCAAAAAATGTGGTATCGGTGCGTTTGTTAAGAGCTGTAGGACTGGAAAATGTAGCAGAATACCTCACCCGTTTTGGTTTTAATAAAGATGATATTCCTGTAGATGAAACATTATCATTAGGTTCTGGCTCCCACACACCACTGGAAGTGGCAACTGCAATGGCGGTCATTGCCAATGGCGGATTTTTAATTCAACCTTATTTTATTCAACGCATAGAAAACGAGATAGGTGACATATTGTGGGAAGCGAACCCAAAAACCGCTTGTGATCCTTGTGTTGCAGAAACTCAAACAAACCAAACCAATGCTGAGGCCGAAGATATTGAAGCACTTCTAGCCGCAGAGTTTGGTGTAACACAACAAGTTGATGAGCCAGTCAAAAATGTTCTCTCCGCTCCAAGAGTGATCAGTGCAGAAAATGCATTTTTAGTCGCAGAAATGATGCGTTCTGCTGTGCAAATTAATGGTAATTGGGATAATCGTGGCACAGGATGGCGTGCGGCAGTGCTGATGAACCGTCGGAGTGACATCGCGGGTAAAACCGGGACTACCAACGATGTGCGTGATACATGGTTTAGTGGGTTTACACCAGACTTAGTCGCCACTGCATGGGTAGGGTTTGATGATAACAATCGTCGCTTGGGTCGCAGTATGCCCAATCAGAATTTGATCAATAAAAACCCAAAAACATATAATTATATGGGTAATGCCTTAGTGGGAAGTGAATCAGGGGCGCATGCTGCACAACCCGCTTGGATTAGGTTTATGCAACATGCATTAGAGGGTAAACCGGAGCATTTGTTACCTATGCCTACAGATCTGCTCACAGTGCGTATAGATAAGGGCACCGGTAAACTTACTAATAGAACCGATACAACATCTATGTTTGAATACTTTACTCAAGGTACCGAGCCTCAAACTTTTGTTGCAGATGAACAAACTAT
>CAJQKX010000723.1 GCA_905479025.1 uncultured Paraglaciecola sp. | reverse complement strand
GTTTTGAAGATTAAATCTGGCAGATCTCCGCTTGAAAGAACCGTGCTTACTGCATATGGAGCAAACGTAGATCGACCTATGATAGAGGGTACCGCTTCGGAGATCATTCGTATCTGGGACGGAATAAGTTTTGTGGCTATAACAGGTATTTCTATTTATGCGCCAAATCGAAATCCAGAGTCCACTCATTTTTGGGGTTGGGGATCTGTGCCAGATATGATAGGTATTAGAATATATAAGAATTCATCAAGGCCTACAATGTCGATCCTAATCGAAGATAATGAGTTAGCCTATTTCGGAAAGGGCATTTCTATCGATGGTGGTGGAGAGGCCGTGGATGTAATAATCCGTAGAAATGTAATACAGAAATCCTACAGCGAAAAAGCTCACTCTCAGGGAATATATGCTGGAAACTCATCGATTCTGTTAGAGGAAAATATACTTTATCATAATGGATGGTATCAACAGCAGGTTGATTCAGGAAATGATAAAGAATTTGGCCAAGCGACGATGTTTAACCATAACACTTACTTTCCAAAAGCACATAATACGATTTTTAAAAAAAATATCTTTATCTCGGCGTCCAGTATCCATAATAAATGGACTGCCGATTCTGACTCAGAAAATCAGCTTGACTCGATAGAAGCGCAGAATCTAGTGATTGAAAGTAATATCTATATTGGCGGTGAGATTGGTATTAGTGCGGGTGGGAATACGGATTTTGATACTGGCCCCCGCTGGGAAAATATCGAAATTAAAGACAATATAATGTTTTCAATAGGGAGTGACCGGCCTACAAACAGAAAGCTTGGTTGGTATATTGATGCTAGCGACTGGGACACCAGAGTTATATGTGGAAATTATTTACTACATAATAATAATGAGACTGTGACCAATTTGAGGGGGATTGAATTATCAGGCCATAGTTCAGATGTAACAATTAAACAAAACTTTATCACTGGTCTTATAAATACAGCAACGTCTCGAAACGCTGCAGCTTTTCTGCTGTCTGGGGAGGTGTTTAGTAATATTCTGGTAGCAGATAATAAAATCCAGATGATTGATAGTTTATTGAGACCACTAAAAACTCATTCCTTAGATGGAATCGAGTTCGTTGGTAATAGTTACTACTCCGCAGCCAGTAACGATGAATGGTTTAAAATAGCGAACGATACCTTTAGCTTTGACAGTTGGTTAGAGAAGACTGGCGAGAATGGGGCGAAAGATGAGCAATCACCGATGTCAGCACCAATAAGGTCTTTCGAGTCTTATGCAGCAATGAATGGGCTCACTTATGATCAAATTGTCCTAGAGCTGACCAGGAAAAGCAAGAGCTCATGGCAACGAGAATTTACTGCCGATGGTATAATTGACTATATAAAAGCAGGGTATGGATCGCTTTCTTGTGACTAGTGGTTTGTCGTTTTCACTGATTAGAGAAATCTAAAATCTCAATATTGTGTCTATACTTAGGGCTTATTGAGTGTTTACTTTTTTAAAAGTCACTGAAGGGAATCTATTGTAAGTGAAAGTTATAAGGAAACGCCTTCGTCATGGAGTGTTGAGAGACATTTCAACAATTTATTATCCGATGTTTGATGGAGGTTTTATATTGATCTTGAGTTCACTACATGTTGATCGTTGGGAATTTTAGCGATAGCAATATCTATGCTGATTTTTGTCTTATTGACCCAGTGATAAATAATCTATGCAATTTATATAATATTAAACTCGAGGGCTCAAAATTCTCGTTTTGGTAAGTTAAAGAAATAAAGAATATTGGAATGTTTCATTAAGGAGTTTTTTCTCTTGGACACGGTAGTTTGAAAAAATTTAATATTATTGATCTTAGCTACAAGCTTAATAGCCTGATGCTGGGCCGTCGAAATTATAAAGAGGTCGCATATTCATCATGGATATGTTGTCCCGAAAATAAGAGTACTTCTCCGAGAGCAATATTTCATTTGGGTGATTTGGAAAAGGTTACCGCTGTTCAGCATGAAACAGATATCGCTCGAGAAACGGTTCGTATATTCGGTGGGGAGAGGACTCACGCAGCGACAGTGGGATACAGGTTGCGGGATGTCCAAGTCGTAGATGGAAGACTTTATAAAGGTTGCATGAAATATAATGTAAGTGGGGGAGGAGCTAGTGTATTGACACATAGACTCCAGCACGAAATCAATTTTGGCTGTTTGTCGAGTTCTCCAATGGGATGTAAGTACTTTGGGCATTGGATGAGGGATGATCTCCCTAGGTATTTGGCCTCTCTCGATATAGGGCCTGCTTTAACTGTGGTTAAAAAAATGACTCCTCATCAGTTAAGCTATGCATCCGTTTTTGGAATTAACGCTGTACCTTTAAATAATGGTGTGGTGAAAGACTTAGTCATTCTGGAAGACTTCGGCCAGAATAAGCATAAGCGAGAAAGATATAATTTCCTCAGAGCTGAGATCCAAAGAAAATACCCTATATCATCAAAAAGTGGGGTTTTTATTCTACGTGGTAATACTGGCGATAAAAGACAGCTTTTGAATGAGCACGAAGTTATAGAATTCTTGAAAAAAAAGGACTTCAATATTGTTAATCCAGAAAAAGAGTCAGTAGACGAAATTATATCTAAATGCCGTGTGGATATATTGATTGGTGTCGAGGGAAGTCATTTGTCGCATTTTAATTACTCTGGTAATGATCAGGGAGCAATTATAGCTATCCAGCCGCCAGATCGATTCAATAATGTATATAAAGACTATGCAGATTGTGTCGATATGACGTACGGATTTATAGTTGGTAATCGACATAGTTCTGGTTGCTTCACAGTTGATATAGGCGCCCTTGACGACATTCTTAATCAAGTAGTTCATAAGATCAATATTAGAAGTTATTAAATAGTTCTCCCCTATATTGCTCTTTATTAGATTTTGGCGATGGTAATGTTCCTTCTGTGATAACTTAGAGAAGTCCATCACGAGATGTTTTTTTTCGCGCTACTGGTTTGCAGTGGCGTATGAGATGATCGATTCTCTTTTTAAACGTTTTTTCGAAATCATTATTTTTCGCGAACTGCAGGCTGGAGTGTGCTTTTGTTGCAATGTCAGAACGATTTTTATCGAGTGACTCAATTATTTCGGCGATTCGCATTGTGTTATCGATAGGCGCTGACCATCCTACTGTATGGTTTGACAAAATTCCGGAAAATGCGGCGTTGTCGTATCCTACAATTGGTAAACCGCAAGAAAGAGACTCAATATAGGTACATGAAGGGTCGCCCTGCCTATGGAGGCAGACAAATAGATCTGTTTTGGACTTTAAATCCGGCAGTAACGTTGCGTAAAAATCAACAGAGCCCTTCAAGAATACATTTTCATGAAGGTTTCTTTCTTTAATTTGATGTGCCATATGCGTCTCTAGTTCGCCAGATCCATATATGGAAAGCATGAAATCGACGTTTTTTCTAATTAATATCTCTGCTACTTGCAGCAGGTCGTCAGCACCTTTTATCTTTAATAATCGGCCAGAAAAAGCGAGCCTTATTGGTTCCCCATTTTCTAGATATTTCATCTTCGCCTCTAGTTGACTTGAGGTAATTACTTCGTCGGTGTGAACTCTATTATCGTAATAAATAATATCGTCCCTATTAGGTAAGGAATATTTTGCGTACGAAGGGGCCCCATTTGCTTGTAATCCTGTCGCTTTTGAAAACGCTTTTTTACGCTTTATTTCATGTAATATAGCCCTCACGCTTTGCTTCAATTGACGCAATGGTGATGATGCATTAATCGATATAATTTGTAGCCTAGTGCGGAGTGTGTTCTCTATCATATAAATGCAATATATATTCATTTTTGAACACAATCGGCTTATATGGAGTAGCTCTGGGTTGTCTCCTGATGCCAGAACAATGTCAGATTCAGCTAGATGGCTTTGCATAATTTCGGAACAGCTAGAGACAAGAGTGAGATCAAAGGCAAGCTTAGTTTTCTCAATTATAACAAGACCAAAATCTGGTGTGTCGTCTACCGCCTGCCGCATAATGCAGTTAATGGAGCCTGGCCAAAGGTCGCAATACCTTTTGAGTCCATCAAAAAACTTTCGGTCGAATATGTAGTTGTTTCCGTCTACCCATACAGGAACCGAGGGCAATAAAGTAAAAATCATATAAGCGGCCTTGTTTGTATGTAGTTAGTAATCTTTGGTCTACACTCTTGTCTAATGAAATATGGACGAACATTTGATGGATATAGTCATCGTTAATTATCAAACTCCAGATATTACAGTTGAGTGCTTGAAGTCAATAGAACCGCTGCTGACTAGTAGGCATTACTGTAATAGTTATATTGTAGACAATAACTCCTGTGATGGGTCTGCGTTTACCTTGAGTGAGAGAATAGTGGATGAGAATTGGGAGTCTGCCTGCATATTATCTTCTCCTTATAATAATGGGTTTTCTGCCGGCAACAATATCGGCATAAACGCCAGCTCCAGCGAATTCGTGCTTCTCCTTAATAGCGACACCATAGTTCGCCCTGGGGCAATCGAAACATTGGTTAAAACCCTGCAGGATAACCCCCAGATGGGTATGGCCAGCCCTAGGCTGGAGTGGCCTGACGGCAAGCCTCAAGAGAGCTGCTTCCGGTTCCATCGGCCTATTAATGAGCTTATTCGCTCAGCCTGTACTGGTCCAATCACTAAGCTTTTCAAACGCTATGAGGTGCCTCTGACGGTCTGTGATGAAATGTCCTATCCGGAGTGGACTAGCTTTGCCTGTGTATTGATCCGCCGCCAGGTATTTGAGCAGGTGGGCTTATTGGACGATGAGTTCTTTATGTACTTTGAAGATGTCGATTTCTGTCGTCGTGCCCGCGCTGCCGGCTGGCCTATTATTAATAATCCGCAGGCCCATGTTGTGCATCTGCGTGGTGGCAGCTCGCCG
>CAJQKX010000722.1 GCA_905479025.1 uncultured Paraglaciecola sp. | reverse complement strand
GTTGACTTCCTTTTTCAATAAGGCCCTAGCCATGGGGGAGTCGATAGAAATATACCCAATAGCATCACCATAAATTTCCTCTGGGCCGACAATTCGAAATTTTTTTACTTCGCCCATATCATTTTTAATCTCAACCCAAGCCCCAAAAAACACTTTTCCTTCCTGTTCCTTTGAATAACTGATGATTTTTAGCTCAGGTAGCAGTTTTCTAAGAAATTGAATACGCCGATCAATTTCCCTTAATTTTCTTTTATTATATTGATAATCTGCGTTTTCACTCCTGTCTCCAAGGCTTGCAGCCCAAGTTACAATTTTGGTGATTTCTGGTCTTTGTTTAAGCCATATTTCTTCATGCTCGTCATGAAGCTTTTTATACCCTTCAGGTGTTATCAGTTTTGTTTTCAAGCCTGAACCTTTCTTAAAATATTTGGGTTAAATTGTAGATGTAACATTGTTCTAACTGGAATGACAAGCAATTCAGTGGGTAAGATTCTTTGCTTAATTTTAGATGAATGCTTTCTCACTCACATTTTTCTTATTATTTAATAACATTATGAGACAACAAATCAGTAGCGATTTATCCTTATCTTTAGTAACTATTAGCGAAGTGATAACGATGAAGTAAAAGCTTTAACACCGAGTGAAAATATAGTTATCGACTATGCTTAATATTAATCAAAGTGAAGTAGGGTTATTATCAATGGGCACTCCAAAGCCTCATGCGAAAACACTTTGAGGAGCCTAGCGTAAAAAAGTGTTGCCCATTTTTACGCCTTTATTGAATCAACTGAAATTAAGAGAGTTAGTCATACTACCTTTAACACGGCAACATATTATTTGAGGTAAATATCGACATCCAAATATACAAAGTTGAAACAGCATTTAGTCAAAAAGACAATATATTACAATCTAAATTACCTGGTTAAGTCAGGATAAAAAGCTCTTTGAAGGGCTGCAGAGTAAGGGGATAAGGTTCAGCACAGAAAATAGCTGATTATTAAAATGATAAAGTTAAGCCGGCCGCGATAACGTGTTCGTCTTTATATTAGATGTTTGTAAATAGAGTATTCACTATTGAATTAAAGCTTAGGCTCTCTAGTTCCAGGTTTACCTGGATGAATGATTTGAAGTAATTCCACTTCAAATATTAAGGTTGAATGGCTTGTTATTTTACCAGTCGAGCGGGCTCCATATGCTAAATCTGAAGGCACATAAAACTTGTATTTTGCTCCCACATTCATTAATTGAACCCCTTCAGTCCAGCCTTTAATTACACGATTGAGCGGAAAGCTTGCAGGCTTATTACGTGAATAAGACGAATCAAATTCTGTGCCGTCTAACAGTGTGCCAAGGTAGTTTACTTTTACTGTATCTGTAGCTTTAGGTTTGCTGCCTTCACTATTTTTTAGTACCTCGTACTGTAAACCTGAATCAGTAACAATGATGCCAGCACGCTTTGCATTATTGGTTAAAAATTCTAAACCTAATACTTTATTTTCATTACCTATTAGAGCCTTAAGCTCAACTTTTTTTTCTCGTACAAAGCCTTCAACCGCGCGATTGATTGATTGAATTTCGTCTTTGTCTAATTGTGATTGGCCTTGTAAAGCTGCTATAAATCCTTTTACTAACAAGTATCGATTGTATTCAACACCAGCTTCTTTTTGGTTAGCTATTTTACTTTCTATAATTTGACCAATGCTAGCGCCCATAGCATAAGATTGTTTCTGTTGTTCTGTATCAAGGACTACGGTTTCTACTTTCATAAATTCAACCGTTTGTGGCTGACAAGCACTTAAGGTTAAAGCAGAGGCAATCAAAATAGTGACTAGGGCCTTTTTCATTATAATTCTCCAACTAGCAGTATGTGATTGGTAAGCAAAAGCATATACTAAACTCCATAAGGTAAAAGAGAAACCCATTGAATAAACCTATTAAAGTTATCTATTTTGTAATGTCATTAAGTGCATTGACACTCATGGGCTGTGATGATTTAAGTGATGCTCATATAAGTTCATTTCGTCATGCTGCGGGGGGGGCACATGCCTCCCACATTTCTGCAGACAATACGATTGCTGTTGTTTCTTCTATTGAAAGTGGCATTACTGTTTGGGATTTGACTACTAACGCACAGCGTTACGTGTGGCGTCATCAAGAAGATGGTAGTAATTTAGTGTCTAATATACATATTGCCTTTGATAATTCATATGTTGTGACATCTGACAGAGAGGCATTTGCGCTTTGGAATATAGAGGTTGGTGAGCCAGAGGGATTTTGGCGAATTGACGAGGCAAGTATTCGAGATATAGCTGTTTCAAATCAAGGTCGAGGTATTTTGGTGGGGCGCGGTAATGGTAAAGTGATGTTCTTTGAGCCTAAGACAGGAAGGCGATTAGAGTTTTTAGGCCACTAAGAAAAAGTTAATAGTGTGGATCTTTCACCTAATGGTTTTTTTGCATTAACAGGTGGCAACGATTACTTAGCCTATCTGTGGGATACACGCACTGGGCAAGTGATCCATAAGTTTGACCATTCCAGTAGGGTTACTAAAGTGTCACTAGATGATCAAGGACGTTACGCATTTACCGCTGACAGTAAGCGTGATGCAAGAGTCTGGGACTTGGTTACGGG
>CAJQKX010000721.1 GCA_905479025.1 uncultured Paraglaciecola sp. | reverse complement strand
TAATCACTCCTAACCAATCTAAGCCTAATTCAGCTTGTAATTGGGAGATAGAAAACTGCCAATCATTGTTGGTCATAGAAATTACATCACCATTCACTGGGCAAGCAACGCCTAAACATCCAGCTGTAAAATCCACATCAGGAAATTCAGTGATGTATGCTCCAATAACGGCACCAATGGTCTTATAACTACTACACAAATATTTTTTAATATGGCACAGTGTGCCATTTTCTAACTGTGCCAAACGAATATTAGTGCCGCCTACGTCCGCAACAAATTTTGACATTGTATTAGTCCTGACCAAAAAACAACGAGCAAGCACCCTGCTCTGCACCGGTTAGTGTTGAACGCATACCGGCAAACATTTCACGCCCCATACCAATTTGATGTGTTGCGACGTCGGGCAACTTGACTTCGCGCTTGGCTAATTCTTCTTCGCTGATAAGAATATCCATGGCTCCCGTTAGGGTATTTAATTCCAACATATCACCCGTTTGCACTTTTGCTAGCATACCGCCTTTTATTGCTTCAGGAGTAACATGAATAGCCGCAGGCACCTTACCTGAAGCGCCAGACATACGTCCGTCAGTAACCAAGGCCACTTTAAAACCTCTGTCTTGCAATACCGCTAGAGGAGGCGTCAAACTGTGTAATTCTGGCATACCAATGGCAGATGGGCCTTGAAAGCGCACTACAACCACACAATCCTTATCAAGTTCACCGGCTTTAAACGCTGCATGTAATTCAAATTGATCTTCAAATACCACCGCTGGCGCTTTAATTTTGCAATGAGGTTCTTTCAGTGCAGAAGTTTTCATCACCGCGCGACCTAAATTGCCGCACAAAACAGATAAACCACTGTCAGCCTTAAATGGCTCGTTAACAGTAGCGATTACTTGTTTATCATATGATTCTGTAGGCCCATCACGCCATACCAATTCACCATGCTCGATCATAGGCTCTTTAGTGTATTGCTCTAACCCTTGGCCACATATAGTTGTCACATCGTTATGCAACAACCCGCAACCTAACAATTCTCTGATCAATAATGCCATGCCACCTGCGGCGGTAAAGTGGTTAATGTCAGCTGAACCATTAGGATAAATACGGGTTAATAAAGGCACTGCACTAGATATATCGGCGAAATCATCCCAGTTGATTATGTAACCTGCAGCTTTAGCCACAGCGACTAAATGCATAGTGTGATTGGTTGAACCACCGGTGGCCAGTAACCCAACTAAACCATTCACGATGGCTTTAGCATCGACTATATGGCCAATGGGGCGATACTCATCACCTAAATCAGTAATGCGGGTCACTTGCCTTGCTGCAGTATCAGTTAACGCATCACGCAATGGGGTTCCCGGATTAACGAATGACGAACCCGGAAGATGTAGACCCATGATTTCCACAACCAATTGGTTACTGTTGGCGGTGCCATAAAAAGTACAAGTACCGGCTGAATGATAAGAGTTTGACTCTGCATCCAGTAATTCTTCTCGGCCAACCTTGCCTTGAGCATACAGTTGGCGAATACGGGCTTTTTCCTTATTGGGGATACCTGAAGGCATAGGTCCTGCAGGGACAAATACCGTGGGTAAATGACCAAAACTCAATGCACCAAGCAATAAACCAGGAACGATTTTGTCGCAAATACCTAACATCAAGGTGCCATCAAACATATTATGTGAAAGCGCAACAGCCGTTCCCATTGCAATCACATCACGACTCATCAGGCTCAAATCCATGCCCGGCGTACCTTGGGTAACACCGTCACACATAGCGGGCACGCCACCAGCAAATTGGGCGACACTGCCAACCGCATTAATCGCTCGTTTCAGCTGAGCCGGAAAGGCCTCATAAGGTTGATGGGCCGAAAGCATATCGTTGTAAGAAGACACTATCGCAATATTTGATTTAGTCATGCTACGCAAGTCGGCTTTATCTTCGGTACCGCAAGCGGCAAAGCCATGAGCTAAGTTACCGCAAGACAACACGCCACGATGTGGGCCTTGCAAGCGAGCGCTTTCAATTTTTTCTAAATAGCTTTTCCGCGTAACTTGGCTGCGCTGAATAATACGGTCCGTGACTTCTTGGATAACAGGGTTCATCAATTTTTCCTATAACTTAAATTTAATCAGGGCGCCCACAACAGCTCGACATCGGCATTATTGATGACGGCTCTAATTGGCATAGCCAAGGCGTTGTCACCTGACAAAGCTGTATTTAATACCTCTTTTTTGCTTTCACCGGTGAGATGCAAAAATATTTGATTGCTGTTTAATAATGCTGGCAAGGTCAACGACATACGTTGATTCGGTGCAGTTGTTGGCTGAACCGCAATAAATGAATTACCTGACTCAAGATCTAACCCTTGGGCAATTTGCTCTGAGCAAGGAAACAAAGATGCTGTGTGTCCATCTTCACCCATGCCTAAGATCAGCACGTCAAAAGGCGTGCGCATTTTTTGTAAATTGTCGGTACATGTTAATACTGCATCTTCGGCATCGCTATGTTGAGTTTTCAACGACACAAAATTAGCATTAGCGGCATTGTTGATGAGTAACTGGGTGCGCAGCATTTTTTCGTTAGATGCATCGTCGGTATTATCTACCCAGCGCTCATCTGCCAAACTGATATCAACTTTGTCCCACTCTAAATTGGATTTTGACAATAGATTAAAAAGGCCAGCTGGGGTACTTCCACCTGATACAATTAAACTTACTCGGCCATTTTCTTCGATCCCATCTCTCAGTAATTTACTGATTTTGCGAGAAAATGCAGTATTGAGCTGTGCGGTTGTTCTAAATTTTGATTGCGTTAACGCCATTATTTTTTCCCCATGCGGCTTTCATACCAAGCTCTATCTTCACGAGCTAGTAACGCAATTGACGCTACTGGCCCCCATGTACCGGCCTGATAAGATTCAGGTGGTTCGTTGCTGTTTTTCCAAGCAGCTAGGATACCATCAACCCACTTCCATGCGGCCTCTACTTCGTCACGACGAACAAATAAGGCTTGATTACCCAGCATGACTTCCAATAACAGTTTTTCATAAGCATCAGGAATACGTTCATCTTTAAACGTGTCAGAAAAGCTCAAATTTAACTTAGACTTTTGCAAGTCCATTGACCCCTTTCCAGTGAGTCCAGGCACTTTATTCATAACAGTCACCTCAACCCCTTCATCAGGCTGCAACCGAATGGTTAATTTGTTAGGGGGTAATTCTGGGAAACTGTCTTTAAATAAGTTGTGGGGTTGACGTTTAAAGTAGATCACCACTTCACTGGTTTTATTGGGTAAGCGTTTACCCGTGCGCAAATAAAATGGCACACCAGCCCAACGCCAATTGTCCAATTCGACCTTTAATGCAATAAAGGTTTCTGACTCGCTGGAAGTGTTTGCATCAGGCTCATCTAAATAACCTGGCACTTCTTCTCCTTTTATAAAACCACCAACATACTGACCACGAACCGTATTCTGACGAACATTGCTAGCATCAATAGGGCGTAATGCTTTAAGTACCTTGAGCTTTTCATCACGAATACTATCAGCATCCAAATTGGCAGGCGGCTCCATTGCAATCAGCGTCAGAATTTGTAACAAATGGTTTTGCACCATGTCACGCATTTGTCCCGCTTCGTCAAAGTATCCCCAACGGCCTTCAATACCTACAGATTCAGCGACACTAATTTGCACATGGTCAATGCAGTTATGATCCCAGTTAGTAGCAAATATCGAGTTGGCAAAACGCAAAGAGATCAAGTTCAGAACCGTCTCCTTCCCCAAATAATGATCAATTCGGTAAATTTGACTTTCATCAAAGAACTCTGCGACCTGATCGTTGATCACTTTAGACGAAGCTAAGTCATGACCAATCGGCTTTTCTAAGACAACACGTATACTTTTATCGATAATATTTGCCGCTTTCAAGCCAAGACAAATATCACCAAAAATTGAAGGAGGCGTGGCAAAGTAGCAAACCATCATACGCTTAGGATCAACATGTTCTTTAAACGCCTTGTAACTGTCTGGGTTTTTCATGTCG
>CAJQKX010000720.1 GCA_905479025.1 uncultured Paraglaciecola sp. | reverse complement strand
TGACGCCAAACTTGTTACGTACTTGGTGTGATTCTGGGTGCTCGGCATCGTCGAAGAGTGCGCCGCCAACTCCGGCAACGAAAAGCCCAGCTGGTCCCGCAATTAATCCGCCGATGATGCCCGAAGACAATGTTGCGATCGATCGCTTTGGGTTTGAGCGGCCTCGGCATGCGCGGTGGGTATGGTCAGTGCGGCGATGCTGACTAATGCTGCAGTTTTGAATAAGGTTTTCATAATATCTCTTCGTTGAGATTTAATTTAAGGGGTTTAACGGAGAGAGATGAAATCAAATACCTATGGCGGGCAGATAGTCATATTGTGATAACCTGTGCATTGGATATGATAGAATTTAGCTGTTTAATTATTGAGCTAACGGGTCGAAGGATAAGGGTTAATTGGATCTGATTTATTTTGTCCTATAGTTTTGAGTTTCTGCGCTATGTTATGCTTCTTTATTGGGTTTTATTGGCGTGTGAGGATCCATTATTGTGGTCAAGTTACTCATTTTCGTGAATCCGTTTTTCTTATTGATAGCCCCCTCTATTTTTCTTAACTGGGAACATTCATATTATGTGGTATCAATTAGCTTATGGGTGAGTTCGCCTACAACAGTGATCTCAATGGCGGTTCTCTAATGGTTCGGGAGAGTCGTGTGATTGCGGGTTTGTTGCTAAACAGCGCAACAGCGGACGAATGGCATCAAGAAATCCAGGTTGATAACGTACTGCAAAAACGCAGTCCAGCTACAGCTAAGCGCAATGCTCATGCCATACGAAAGCGTCTAGAACTTATGGAGCCAGAGTTTTGGCGAGCGATAAGGGATGGTGATGATGAGCTGGCAACGCAGGTTACCTTTGCGGCTGCACTTGAGCGTAATTTACTGCTAGTTGAGTTTATGGAGAAAGTAGTAAAGGACCTGTACGCGATTCAGGCCGATAAAATAGAGTTCTATCTCTGGCTAGATTTTTTAGAAGATTGTGGAAATAGGGATAAAAAAATACTCGATTGGCAGGAATTAACTAAGAAAAGGATGGGGCAGGCTGTTTTTAAAATGCTAATTGATGTTGGTTTTTTAGACAATGCCCAGTCAAAGTGCTTACAAACAGTTGTTGTTCGTCCAGAAGTAAAAAATATGCTCGAAAATACGTTTAAGCAACGCCTTCTGGCATGTATGGATATGAGAAAATGAGTCAGGCATTACAGCAGCGATTAAATAAAATCCCAGACATTATTCTGTCTGATGATTTTTTGAATAAAAAGGGGCTGGGCGGCGACCTATGTTTCTGGATCTTTGATTACGCGCCAGAGCATGAGCTACAAGTTCGGGAGTATATTAAATTTCTAGGTGATCTTCTCGCGAAAAAGCACAGCCATCTCAATGTCGTTAAAATCAATTTATTAGAAGATATGGTTGCCTATCTAAAAGATCGTAACTTATTAGATCGAGCATTCGATTTGCAAAGAGCGAAGGGTGATGAGGCCCTGCTAAAAGCTCTTTCCGGTCCATTACATATGGATAAATTTGTTCCATTTCTCCTAAAGCATAACAACATTAACAATCAGGACTTAGTGTTATTTTCGGGGGTTGGTTCGGTCTGGCCTTTAGTGCGTGCCCATAATTTATTGAACAGCCTGCATGCTGATTTAGGTCACGTGCCACTCGTTCTGTTTTATCCCGGTGAATATACCGGTAAAGATTTATCACTATTCAATCGAATTCCATCCAATAATTATTATCGCGCATTTAAATTAGTCAGCGAATAGGGAACCTTAATGACTGCAATTAAAGACATTTTTTATAAAGACATCGAGCGCTCTATTAATGGAGTGGTCAAAGCTGACCAAAATGATGATGAGACGGTCTATGTTGAACTCGATGAATATGTGGTGACAAAGGAGCTAGATGAACACTTTAGAAAGTTTTTCGAAGTGTTTTCTACCTCGCTCAATGAAAAGTCACTCGAAGATAAGATTGGTATTTGGATATCCGGTTTCTTCGGTTCAGGTAAATCACACTTCCTAAAAATATTGTCCTATATCTTGTCAGATATAGAGTCAGTGTCACCTAATGGCGAGAAAAAATTAGCCTCCCATTTCTTTGATGAAACAAAAATCAAAGACGCCATGATTAGAGCGGACATTCAAAAAGCAGCGGCTAACAAGTCAGACGTTATCCTGTTTAATATCGATAGCAAGTCCGGTGCAAGGGATGATGCCAATCCAATACTCGATGTATTTCTGCGCGTTTTTAATGAATTCCAAGGATTTAGTAGCGACCATCCCCACATAGCGCATTTAGAACGCTACCTACAAGGTAAAGGCGCATTAACCAAATTTACTGAAAAGTTTGCCGAGCTTACTGACTCTACATGGGCCGACGAGCGCGATGCCTTTCATTTCTTTCAAGGGGATATTCAAAAAGCTCTAGCTTATGCCTTAAATATGTCGGATGCCGAGGCAGAAAAGTGGTTTGACGAATCTGAAGATGCATTCAATGTGAATGCTGAGCGTTTCTGCCAGTGGGTTAAAGAATTCTTAGATAATCACCCAGAGCCCAATAAACGCATTTTATTTCTGGTTGACGAAATCGGGCAGTTTATCGGTAAAAACACCGATCGAATGCTCAAGCTTCAAACGCTCGCAGAAAACCTTGGCACCATCTGTAAAGGCCGAGCCTGGATCGTTGTCACCGCGCAGGCGGATATGGACGCAACCCTGGGCGAACTTTCCAGCGCAGAATCCGATACATTCTCTAAAATCGCAGCACGGTTTAGTACGCGCTTATCACTATCAGGAGCCAACGTTGACGAAGTGATAGAACAGCGTTTACTCAGAAAAACTCCAGAGTCAGAAGCTACTCTCAAAACGATCTATGCCAAAGAGGGTGATATTCTTAAGAATCAAATCATCTTCGACAGTACAGGGCCCACTCTGCGCTCCTTCGAAAGTGAATCTGATTTTGTGCAGTGTTATCCATATCCGCCATATCAGTTCAGGCTGCTACAGAGTGTCTTTACAGAAATACGTAAAGTCGGTGCAACCGGTGCAGCGCTATCCAATGCATCGCGTTCCATGCTCGATTCCTTTCAGGTAGCAGCCTTACAGCTAAAAAGCGCGGACCTGGGTGCCTTGGTACCAATGCATTACTTCTATAAGTCCGTCGAATCTTTCTTAGAGCCTGCCGTTAAACAGGCTATAGATAATGCAACCACCAGCAATATCTTTACTGATTTCGACATAAGCTTATTAAAAACGCTATTTATGATTCGCTATGTTGATTTGGTCAAAGGCACCATCGACAATATCATCACCTTATCATTACAAACCATCGATGAAGATAAGGTCATACTGCGAAAGAGGGTAGAAACCAGCCTTCAGCTATTAGAAAGAGAGTGCCTTATTACGCTCAACGGTAATGAATACCTTTTCTTGACCAACGAAGAGCGCGACATTACCCGCAAGATTAAAGCCACTGATATATCTGGATCAGAAGAAACCAAAGCGCTCACCGATATCATCTATAAAGAACTACTGGGTGATAGAAATAAATTCCGCTACCCCGTCAATAAACAAGACTATGGTGTTGGCCGCTATCTTGATGGTCACACATTAGATGGTCGCTATGATGCGGACTTAAAAATCGAAGTGTTATCACCGCTAGATCCCGATTACAGTTTATATTCAGACGCCGTGTGTATTAATCGTAGTGTTGAAGGCAATGGCTCAATAGTCATAAAACTGCCTGATGATAATGCGTTTTTTACTGAGCTGGGCACTTGGTTGCGTACCAATAAGTTTATACGTTTGAACAACGATAACAGCCAGCAAGATCTCAGTCGTATCTTGGCCGACCGAGGTCGTGAAAACCAAGAAAGAAGAACACGGCTACGCATTAAAATTGATGAGCTTGTACTCTCTGCGCAGTTTTATTGTCTTGGCCAGCATCTAACCATTACATCAAATAATGTGACATCAAGGTTTGATGAGAGCTGCTTATACCTATTAGAAAACACCTTCACTAAACTCGCGTATCTCAAAGTACTGCAATCTGAACCCTTGCGTGAATTAAGTGCCGTTTTAGCGGTAGACGATATTGCCCAGATGGGTTTGTCACTCGATGGTGAAGAAGGAAACCCGCAGGCCGTTACCGAGGTACAGCAATTCATCACCTTAAAAGCGGCGAGTAATGACCGCATTCTTGTTTCTGATGTTGTCGATCGATTTAATAAACGCCCGTTCGGTTGGTCAGATAACGAAATATTGCTAATCATTGGTCGTCTGGCCGCAGGTAATCAACTGACCTTCCAGCTTAACGGTGGCACCTTATCCAATAAGGATGCATTTGAGTCCTTATCGAATTCCCGTAAACGGCGTGAAGTGGCAATTATTAAAAAGCGCCAAACCGATGAGGCCATTTTAAAACAGGCAAGAAACCTGACTCAGGGTCTCTTTTCTTCAATGGGGCCCACAGCAGAGAAAGAGCTTTTTGCGTTTTATAGTGAGCATTTTAACGAATGGTTAACCAACCTTAAGAGCTACAAAAGCAAAACGGATCTTGGCGGCTTTCCTGGGGCCAAAGTAATTGCGTCTTCCGTACTGACCTTAGATCGTTTGTTAATGAATGATGACAGCTTTGATTTCTTCAA
>CAJQKX010000719.1 GCA_905479025.1 uncultured Paraglaciecola sp. | reverse complement strand
CTTCCACCATATAGTTAAAAACTGTAATGAACTACATAGCCCAGAAACTCATGCATAACCACCTTGAATTAATTTCTCAAAATTTCCTTTGCCCGATGACATAGAAAAGGTGTTTATAATATTTTCAACAAAACTATGGGCAAAGACCGGCGGCCTGATAATAACGAGTTCTATTTCCTAAACGCAAACAGCGAATAACTTCCAGCAACTTTAGAGTTCCAACCGCATCGACATCAGCGGTGTGTTCAGAAAAAGCAAAACTCACTGCAAAGTGACTCTAAGCGCCTAAATTATAAACTTCACCGGGTTGCATCTCTGAAAGTAGTCGAGCCAAATTTGATGTGTCAGCAAGATTACCGTAGTGTTGCTTGAGAGGAGCATCTACTTTATGCATGTCCTCATAAAGAGGATCAATTCTTTGCGTGTTAAGCGATGATGCCCTTCTTTTAATTCCATGAACTGAGTAACCATTTCCAATAGAAACGCAACTAAGCACGAACCATCCTGCCCAGTTATTCCAGCTATTAATGCTGTTTTCACGAAACAATCCTTATTGTCTATCAAAATAAAACCAATGCGCAGAGACCCTAGTAAAGAAGTTAAAAATATGCCAAGAAAACTGAAATAATTTATTAATAATAATTTTTGCGTACCTTCGAGCAATTTTGTCTAAGATAATATCCACAATAATCTCCTTGATCTCTGGCTAGGCAATCCTATATCATGATCACTCACGGCTTAGTAAGATTTTGAGCTCCACAAATACGACGTCAGTCTATTTATTGCCCAAATCATATAAGCACAAATAATGCTGGCAGGTTTCATCCTATATCGGGAAGTACCCAAATAACTTAATTCCTCTCCGCGCAATACTCTTATCGCTTGATTGTCACCAATTTGTGCAGTGATCGACCCAGATGACGGATAAGAGTTAACCTCAAGTTGTGAAAATCTGGCATTAATATCAATACGTATACGATCATACCAGTCCACATCTACCAGGTACTTCAGCTTTGCATCAAACTCAACTGCTCTAGTAGCTGGCACAAGTAAAATGCTTGGCGAACCAAGGAAATTTTGTCGATACAAAAATTTGGGGAAAAAGTGTAAGAGCAGTTGGGAATATAAAGCGCGGGAGTGCAACCTCGGACTTTTTGAAAAATTAACCATACAAGAGTGAAAAAATATCGGACTATCCTGCAATTTGTTTGCCAATTTTACTAATTCAATTATCGAATAAAAGAATTCCGAGTCCGATGGACATTCATCATGATGCAAAAACTGGATATACTGGCCACGGGCCTTTTCAAGCATTGTGTTCCAGTTAGAGACCGCACCCTGCCGCTTGCCCTTAACAATTCTTACAGCCTTCGATATCGGAACAACGGTTTCAAACATTTTAAATATTTCGAAGTCTGGAGAGTCGTCTGACACAATGATCTCAAGAGAGCCTGACGCCAGAAGGTCTTCAGGTACCTTACTAATTATTCTTTCCACACCATTAAAATCTTGATAAGCTGGGATAAGCACAGTTACTAAAGGAACCATCATCGTTTTCCTTGGGTAAAATCCTCACTAAGACACTCAGTAGACACCATTAGCGCCAATCCAATTGAAATACCTACAAAAAGCCATATTTCCGAACCGAGGAAAATCCAAAATAATAAAAATAAGAACCATGCACTAATAAACACAAGCGCACTTGCAAGACTTATAGCTCTAGGATAAAAATAGTAACAAGTATAGAAAAGAAAAATACCAACCTCACCAATATACATCCATGCAGGTATTGAAACACCACGCGCAAAAAAATAGAGGTTTACAAAAAAAAGCGCCGCCAAAGGAAGCAAAAAAATTACTCCAAAAAATACAAGAATGCTATAAACCTTTATTTCACTTTTTATTAGAATAAGAAATGGAAAAATAAAAGCTGCAGCAGTTACAGATCTAATTGCTATGAAAAATTCGTCGGAAATCCGAATACCCATAAGATCAGCAATTGGGTAATGAGCGTTGAAAACGGCAGCCTCAAAGAATGGTGCGAATGCCAAAAAGCCAACAAGTGCCGAGTGTCTAGGCTGAATTAAGGATTTTAGATGAATTTGAGTTTTTAGTAGCTCAAGCATCGAAAACAAAGAAACAAAAAAGTAAGGAAAAATTAGCAAATACTGCCCGGAGAGAGAAAACCAATTATCACAAACTAAAGTTATGATAAAACCCAGTAGTAAGAGTATGTCTGATGCAAAATTTCGATGATTTACTCTTCGAAGCTGGTCAAAACCCAAGAATGAGGCACCAACAAGTAAAGCATGACCAAGATTTATCGAAACCAAGAAAAAACTAGTTATGGCAAAAATAATTGCCCGATATACAGAATTTTTTAAGAATCCCTCAAAAATGCCATTTTTCTCAGCATTCAAGTAATCGAGTTGCGAAAGCCTTACACTTAAAGCGTAAAACATGCCAAGAAGAAATAAATCTGGGAGATATGCCGACCTCTGCCCATTAGCACTTGCAAAAAGAAGAAAATATTCCACTCCCACAAAAAAAGAGCAAGCTCGGACAAGAATGCGAACATTTAGCTGCTTAAGAAAATCTGATATCTGCACTATAGCCACC
>CAJQKX010000718.1 GCA_905479025.1 uncultured Paraglaciecola sp. | reverse complement strand
AAAAAAGACCCTCTTTCTCTGAGAGATGAGTTGAGCTGGACATTGCAAGAGCTGAAGTTGGTTTTATCAGCTTCGCAGCAATCAGATAATGAAGATAGGCTTGGTAATTACTGTGAAAAATATATATGCCTAGTATCGCAGTGTTATTTTAATCCATTTATTGATCATAGTTTGTCCGAGTTTTTGGCGCAGATTATGATTAAGCCCTCCCATTGGTTGAAAATTGTTGAGCGTATTTATGAATCTAAAACAAGCGTCAGTTTAAATCTTTCCGAACTTTTATTTGTGCAGTCATTGCGATTTGACGACTTTGCTGAAGATACAAAAAAATACCTTGTCCATGTCAATCATATTGATTTGCTAAGTATATTCGAAGCCATATCGAGTAAAGATGGAGCTGAATTAGCTGCTTTATTAAACAAAAGAAATAACTCTGTGTTCTCTCTTTCTGTGTTACGTTTTATGAAAGATAGCGACTTACAGATTCTTTTGCTTGATCTTCTTGATATAGAAGAGGCGCACAAAACTGATCTGATTTACAGCAGGTTTCACATTCTTTCAAATGTTGGTCGGGAGGAAGAGGCTCTTTCTTTTGTCGCATCTCTGCCAATCGATAACGCAAATATTATGGCTTTGAACAAGGTCGTAGATGTCGCTTTTCAGGGTAAGAAGTGGAATCTATTTGTGGCTCCTGCCAAGAAGTTGCTTGCACTTGATTTGGAGGAGAAAAGAAGGGCACAGTTGCATGCAGAACTTGCTTACTCTTTATCACAGTTAGGTGATGACAGTGGTGCGTTAGAGCAAGCACGAGAGGCGCTATCAAGGAACGACTATTTATCAGAAGAGAATGCGCAATTAATACTCCATATTGCGGGGCAGTCTCTTTCTCTTAAGGGGGATATTAACGGAGCGTGCAAACTACATAATGACTATAGAGCTATACCTCGAAGTTTGGCATTGCTATTTGAGGAGGCTGATTTGCTAATAAAATCGACAGTTAGCGATAGATTTGATTTGGCGCTTTCCTTGGTAGAAAAAGGGTTTAGGGAGACTGATCGTTATGACAGTGGAATGTTTTTAGCCGCGTTTATGTTGTTGGTGGAATTAAGCAACGCAGGGAAAATAGAGTTAAAAAATGAAGATGAGGTCACGGATGGTTTATTCGTAAAAATCACGGGATTTGATAGCGGTTGGTTCTATATTGGCTCTGAAAATGATTGCATAGATGCGGAATATATTTCTAATGATCTGCCCGCTTATGCAGAGCTTGTCGGGAAGAAACTCTCCGAAGAAGTCGAGTGGCCATCAACGAAGTTTAGTGGTAGTGAAACACAACACAAAATACAGTACATACTCACATTGCCCGCCTATTTGTCGCAGCGCGCTCATGAAGCGATGGAGAGTGAAGCCAAAATCGGAAAGGCTCCTGTCTGGTCAATTCGAGTAATAAAAGATGATGGAACAGTCGATTTTGAAAATCTGAAAAATTTTCATGATGAAGTTTTAAATAAGAATCACAAAATCTTTGATAGCTATGTTACGTCGTTGTTGCCATTTGCTTTTCTTTGTAAAGCTGAAGGAAGCGTCGAGGCTGCTATCGGAAAAATAAATTCGGAAAAAAGGGGTTTTATCAGATGTAATAAAGCGTCTTTCGATGACTTTAGACATCATCACGATATTGCCTCGCGCGTAATAGATGGTGAGAAGTGCTCGATTGACGGGCTAGCTGCTCTAGTTCTTGCTGAAAGCGGTATGTTAAAGACCATAAGTCAAAATATAGATTTCGTGGTTGCCCCTTCGGTAATTAGGATGATAAGAGAGCTAGCAGGTAAGTTTATTCCCGGTGTAGGAAAGCAAGGCAGGGGGAATTTCATTCAAGGGAGGTTTATTTTTCGAGAGGCCGATGTAAATAGCGATAGCAACTTAAGAATTAGGCTTATTGATGCAGCAAATATTCTTGATGCTCATGTTTCTATACCGACAGTAATGGATTTTGAAGAAGATGGGGGCGATAAAAAAATAGACATCGATAAAATGATTCCTCCTTATTTTCTTGATGCATTCAGGCTTGCTCAACAAAGTAAAATACATTTTTTATCGGATGATGCTGCATTGACAAATGTATTTGAGCTTACTGGTGAAGAAGATATTCCTACGGATTATTCAACGATTTCTCTGGTTAGAGCGCTTTTTGATAGAGGGATAGTTAGTTGGGATAATTACCTTGAGTATTTTTGTTTGTTAGCTTCGTATCGATACCATTTTCTTTCCATATCAGCAAATGACATGATGCAAACGTTGATTAGCGAAAAAAAGTCGGGCTTGGTAACCATTGAACCCAAAAGACTTGAATTGTTAAATCTAGGTCTTGTACTGTCAGTTGAGTACGGTGTTGATGACGATAATTTTATTCGAGTTTTGTCAGAGTATTTTTCTCAAATATTACTGGATGACACTATAACTAAGGAGTTGGCAGAAAGTGTTTTCACCAATGTTATTTTTGATACTTTTGAGAAAAGAGACGCTCAGCTTGTTGCCAAAGCTATAGCGCAAGTTTGTATAGCTAAAATGCCCAAAGAGAATTGGAGAAGTGGTATTTTAGAGGCTAAATTTGATGCGTTAGTATTGCAGCTAAATCGCTATCTTCAGCATTTTTCCCCTATATGCAGTTAGAGAAGACAGCGCTAAGCCGAATTCCGGAGACAGTGTACTTAATTCAACGTCTGCTTTTGGCCGAAAGTAGATTGCTAAAGGATTGAAGTACACCATCAAAACCATCCCCTCCAAACCTCCACCTCTGCTATCATTCCACCCTATAACTTAAAACCCCACACAGGTTTCCACCATGCTTTCACAGCAAGCATTACTATCCGTCCTCAGCGACGGCGAATGGCATTCCGGTGAAGATCTCGGCGCGCACTTCAATGTCAGCCGCGCGGCAATTTGGAAACAGCTCAAGCAATTACAAACCGCGGGTATCGCGCTCGAGTCTGAACG